>JAEZHR010000079.1 GCA_023416415.1 Pseudomonadota bacterium | reverse complement strand
AGGCAGCGCATTCCACCAGTCGGTACGGTTGTAGCGCGCCATCCACTTCTTGCGACCCTCTTCGGTGGTGAGGTCGAAATTTTCTTCGGCGTTGTTCGAATCGCTCACGACTTCGGTGTTGACAGCTTGTTGTGGCGTCGTGGCGGCTGCATCGCTTCCTCCGCCACCGCCGCCGCAGGCGGTGATCAGCACGACGGCTGCGCAGGCGGTGGGAATCGATAGCAAATAGGAACGGCGGCTTGGGGTGCGAAATTGCTGCAACATGGGTTTTGCTCTCCAGACATATTCGAATCTGGCCGGCGTTTTCCGCCAGCAAGTCCGCGGTCAGAGACTTGCCCGGCAAAAATAGTTCCGGTGAGCATATTTCCAATTGTCAGTAAATGTTGCGCCGCATCATCAAAATGACAAGACATTGAAGACGCGTTCACGACAGAGCGCGACCATGCGCGAAGACCATTTCGCGCAGGCAGGAGGGGGATCAGACGGGCGGAAATTCGGCGTTGAGCACGCTCAATGCGCAGCAGACCTGCTTGGATACTGTGTGGACTTGGCGCGGCCACGGCGTTACCGGCGGGAACACCGGGCGTCGTGAGTTTCAGGCAGTCCTTACAAGAGTACGTCCATGAATCCCACACAATTTCTGGGCATCCTGCATGCCCGACGCGGCCTGATCGTTCTGGTTGTCATGCTCAGCGCACTGACGGCCGTGGTTGTCAGTCTCCTCATGCCGAAGACCTACAAGGCCACCACCAGCCTGGTGGTGAACTACAACGGCAGCGACCCGGTTTCCGGACTGTCCTATCCGTCGCAGCTGATGCCGGGCTTCATGGCGACCCAGGTCGACATCATCGAGAACATGAACGTCGCGCTGCGCGTGGTCGACGCGCTCGGGCTGGCCGACGATCCGGCCATACGCGAGCGTTTCGAGAAGCTCAACGACGGTGGCGACATCCGTGAATGGACCGCGCGCATGCTGCTCGAAAAGCTGGACGTGAAGCCATCGAGCCAGAGCAATGTGCTCGACATCAGCTATTCCGCGCGCGATCCGCAAGCCGCCGCTGCCATTGCGAATGCCTTCAGCGACGCCTATCAGGAAGTCAGCGTGCATCTGAAGGTGGATCCTTCGAAGAAGGCTGCGCTTTATTTCAATGACCAGATCAAATCCCTGCGTGTGAAATTCGAGGAAGCGCAGCAGCGCGTATCGTCTTTCCAGCAGGACAACGGCATCGTCAGCGTGGATCAGGCCACCGATCTCGAGACCACGCGCCTGAACGAGCTGTCGAACCAGCTCGCGCTGGCGCAGGCGCAGACGCTGGAGGCGGCTTCGCGCCGTACCGGTTCGGGCGGCGCGAGCGCAATGGAGTCGCCCGACGTGATCTCCAGCCCGCTGGTGCAGAACCTGCGCATGCAGCTTGCGACGGCGGAGACCGAATTCGCGGGCCTGTCCCAGACGCTTACCGAATACCATCCGCGCTATCTGGCGGCCAGGGCCGAAGTCGAGAAGCTGCGCGCGGACCTGAACGCGGCGATCCGTTCGAGCTCCGCGGCGCTGGCCAACAATGCGCGCATTCTGGAGCGGCGCGAGGCACAGCTGCGCGAGGCGGTCGAGGTGCAGAAGGCGCGCGTGCTGGAGGTCAACAAGAAGCGCGCACAGCTGATGGTGCTGATCAACGAGATGGATAGCGCGCGCCGTTCCTACGAGACCGCGGCCGAGCGTTTCATGAAGGCCAACTTTGAAGGCCAGGCCAACCTGACCGACATTTCAGTACTGACCACCGCACTGGTGCCGGTCCGCCCGGCTTCACCGAAGCTGACGCTGAACACGGCGCTGGCAGCGGTGCTCGGACTGCTGCTTGGCATTGGCATGGCCATGCTGGCCGAACTGCGCGATCGCCGCGTACGTTCGCCGCAGGACCTGGTCGACCTGATCGAAGCCCCGGTGTTCGAGATGGTCAACTGGCGCGCCGCAGGACGGCGCCGGCTCGGCCCACCCGCCATGCTGCTGCCGCATTCCCATTCCCCAGGCTGAACCGAATCGAAACGGAGCGCGTAATGAGTCATCAAGTCGCCACATTGCCCATCAAGCCCGATGTCCAGTCCCGCATGGGCACCATCCTGTACGAGCAGGGCAAGCTGCGCGAGGAAGATATCGAGCGCGTGCTGCGCGCACAGAAGCGCAGCGGTACCAGCTTCGGTGAAACCGCGTGCAAGCTGGGTCTTATCAGCGAGGGCGACGTGCAGCATGCGCTGGCGCACCAGTTCGGCTATCACTACCTGCAGCCTGGCGACAGCCGCTATCCGCGCGAACTTGTGGCCGCCTACGACCCGTTCAGTCCGCAGTGCGAAATGCTGCGGGCGATGCGCACCTATCTGATGCAAGCCTGGTTTCCGCGCCGACCCGCGCTGGTGGTGGCCAGCGCTGGACGGGGTGAAGGCGCCAGCTTCTTTGCGGCCAATCTGGCCGTCACCTGCGCACAGCTCGGCAAGCGCACGTTGCTGGTCGATGCCAACCTGCGCCGCCCGCGCCAGCACAGCATCTTCAACCTCGGGCGCCGCCAGGGCCTGTCCGACATCCTGGCAGGGCGCGCGGGCATCGAGACTTTCGCGAAGGTCGATGCCTTCCCGCATCTCTCGGTGCTGCCGGCCGGCACGATTCCGCCGAATCCGCTCGAGCTGCTATCGCGCCCTGCATTCGCGGAAGTGCAGGAGAGCCTTTCCGGACGCTTTGACGTGATCCTGGTCGACACGCCGGCGTTTGCCACCGGCGCGGATGCACTCGCCGTCAGCACACACGTCGGCGGCACGCTGCTGGTGTGCTGCAAGGACCGCGCGCGGGTCGGCGCCATCCGCAGCACCACGCGCCAGCTTGCCCGAGCCGGCGTGGAGGTCGTGGGGTCGGTGCTGGTCGAATTCTGAAACCGCATCCAGGGAGAACGCCTTGCAAAGCCCGCAGGTCAGTCATGCTTCGCTTTCCGGTCCGGGCAGGCTGAGCAGAGGGGAGGAAACGCCGACCGCGTTGCTGGGCGGTGCCATCCTGCTGGCTGTGCTGGCCGGCGCAATCAGCGCCATGTTCGGTGGTCTGGTCGCCTTTCTGTTCTTTGCGATCGCTGCCTTCATGTGCTTTGCCATCAGCGACTATCGCGCCGGCATCGTGATCGTCATGACACTCCTGCCACTGTCGGCCTCGACGCTGATGCCGCGCGCGCTGTTCGGCATCACCGGCCTCAATCCGCTGAATGCCACGCTGGCCATGGCCGGGATCTCGGTGTCGTTCATGTGGCTGTTTCAGCGTCAGCGCATGGCGGTGCCGCCGCTGCCTCGTCCGCTGCTGGTCTACGTCGCCCTGCTGACGGCAGCTGCCCTGCATGGCAGTACGCAAGTCGACCTGATCCCGCCCTTTTTCAATCTGCTGCAAGTCATCAATTTCGATTCAGCCGGTGGCTATCTGCGTGACCTCTACATGAAGCCGTTGCTGATACTCGCCGCAGCCTGGCTGCTCGCGGTACTGGTGTGCAATGCGCGCAAGCCGGGTCGCGTGTTGCTGCCCTTCTTCCTGTCCGCGCTGGCGCTGCCGCTATTCGTGATCGGATACATTGCCGTCACCGGCGCATCGCTTGGCGACCTCGCCAGTGCCGATGCGCGCGGCACCTTGTCCGTCACCGGCATGCATGCCAACGAGCTGGGCCTGATGTTCAACATGGCGCTTGCGCTCGCCGTCTTCACCCTCCTCGGCGCCAGGGGCATCGTGCGCTGGAGCCTGTTCGTCGCGTGCTGCGTACTGCTGGTCGCGGTGATGCTGACCTTCTCGCGCGGAGCCTTCCTTGCCACGCTGGTGCTGGCGACATGGTTCCTCATCACCCAGCGGCGCTTCAAGATCCTGGCAGGTGGCCTGCTGTTGTTGCCCTTCTGTCTGTTGCTGGTGCCCGATGCCGTGATCCAGCGTGCAGCCACCGGCCTGGCCAGCGGCAACATCGACATGATCACCGCCGGCCGCGTGGACCGCATCTGGCTGCCCCTGCTGCCCGAACTGATGCAGAACGCACTGTTCGGCAGCGGTCTGAACGGCATGCTGTGGGCGGAAGCCGTGCGCAGCGGCGCCACGCTGAAGGTCGGGCACCCGCACAATGCCTATCTCGCCACGCTGCAGGATCTCGGTCTCATCGGTGCGGCCGTGATCGCATGGTTCTTCTGGCGCATGCAAGGACTGTTTGCCCGGCTGCGCAGGCAACTGGATGAGCCGCTGTTCAAGGGCTTTTTCCAGGGCGCGAGCGCCTGCATTCTGCTGCTGCTGGTGCAGGGCATCACCGACGATCGCTTCACTCCGACCTTTCCCCAGACTTACCTCTGGCTGGCCTACGGGATGGCGATTGGCCTGGCCGCGCGCAAGGAGATGCGCGCGTGAAGATCTGCTTTCTCGGCCTCGACAATCTCCCGGTGCTGGCGCCTGAGTACAACAAGTACGGCGTGGGTGGCGAACAGGTGCAGCACACCTTGCTTGCGCGTGCACTGGCGCGGCGCGGGCACGAGGTCAGCATGGTGGTCTATGACTACGGGCAGCCGGACCGCGCGTGCTGGGACGGCGTGATCACCTACAAGGCCTTTCGCCAGCGCGCCGGCGTGCCGGTGCTGCGATTCGCGCATCCGCGCTGGACCGGTGCCTGGGCGGCACTGGCACGTGCCGATGCCGATGTCTACTACGCCAGCTGCGCCGGCATGCATCTGGGCCTGCTTGCCATGTTCTGCCGAAGCAAGGGGCGGCGCTTCGTGTTCCGCGTGGCGCATGACAGCGATTGTGATCCGCGCAGGCTGCTGGTGCGCTACTGGCGCGATCGCAAGCTGTACGAATACGGCCTGCGGCACGCCAGTGGCATTCTCGCGCAGAGCGCGCAGCAGCAGCGTGCGCTGAAGCGCAACTACGGCCTGGAAAGTCATGTCGCCGACATGCTGGTCGATCCGCCACGGCCACAGCCACGCCGCGACATCGACGTGCTGTGGGTAAACAACATACGTGATTTCAAGCGGCCCGACGTCTATCTGGCGCTGGCGCGTGCGATGCCGGAGTTCCGCTTTCACATGGTTGGCGGTTCCCAGCCCGGATACGAAGCACTGTTCGATGCAATGGCGCGCACAGCGAAAGCCATTCCCAATCTGGTGTTTCATGGTCCCGTGCCTTATCACGAGATCGGAGAGTTCTATGCGCGTGCCCGACTGTTCGTCAACACCTCGGACAGCGAGGGCTTTCCCAATGCTTATCTGCAGGCCTGGGTGCACGGCACGCCGGTGCTCGCCTTCTTCGATCCTGATGGCGTGATCGAACGCGAAGGCCTGGGGGCGGCCGTCAATTCGCTGGACGACATGGTCGCCCGCGTGCGCGCCCTGCTGGGTGACGCGACCGTGCTGGAGCAGACCGGCGCACGCTGCATGCACTACATGCAGCGTCGCCACGGCGAAGAGCGCATTCTCGCCCCCTATCTCGAACTCTTTGCACAGGCGGCCTGAATGATGGAATCGCGCATCAATGTGCTTCTGGTCGTCAATTCGCTGGGTGTCGGCGGCGCCGAGAAGCACGCCATCGCCTTGCTCAACACGCTCGACACGCGCCGCTTCCGCCTTTCCTTTTCCTGGCTCAAGGACGAGACGCTGTTGCTGCCCCAGTTGCAGACCGAGCGCGCCGAAGGCGGCGTGTTCTGCGCGCAGGTGACGCGCAAGGTGGACCTGCAAGCGGCGCGCCGACTGGCCGCGCACATCGCACGCGAACAGATCGACGTTGTTCTGTGCACCAATACCTATTCGCTGCTGTACGCGTGGCTCGCGCGCATGCAGGGGCCGGCTTGTCCCCGCATCGTCGAAGTGTTTCACACGACCGAGATCGGCACGCTTGAAGACCGGCTGCAGATGCTGTTCTACCGGCCCTGGATTCTGGCCGTCGATCGACTGGTTTATGTCTGCGAAAGCCAGCGGCGCTACTGGCGTGCGCGTCTGCTGCGCGCGCGCGCCGATCTCGTGATCCACAACGGCATCGACACG
>JAEZHR010000018.1 GCA_023416415.1 Pseudomonadota bacterium | reverse complement strand
GATCAACTGCGTGGGGCTTGCGATCCTGCTGCGCATTGACTATGAAAATCGCGTGCTCATGCGTGGAGGCCGCGTATGAGCACGCCATTTCAACGGGGACTGGCTTTGCGCCGAACAGTCAAGTGTGCCTCAGCGGGCAGCCGATACCTGAGCAGTGTGTCGGTTCGTGGAGGTGCGGCATGAAACGCTTGCTGATCATGGCAGCCGGCACTGGCGGTCACATTTTCCCGGGACTTGCAATCGCACAGACCATGCGCGCGCGCGACTGGCAGGTGAGCTGGCTCGGCACGCAGCACGGCATGGAGCGCGAACTGGTGCCGAAGCACGGCATCGAGATGGATGCCATCGACTTTGCCGGCGTGCGCGGCAAGGGGGCGCTGCACACGGCGCGCGGCGTGGTCAAGCTCGGCGCCGGCCTGCTGTCCTGCCTGCGCCTGATCGGTCAGCGTAAGCCCGATGTCGTGCTCGGGATGGGTGGCTACGTCACGGTGCCGGGCGGAATGGCGGCACGCCTGCGCGGCGTTCCGCTGGTGCTGGTCAACGCGGACGCGGCACTGCTTCTGTCCAACAAGACCCTGGCGCCGCACGCCTCCCGTGTGCTGTTTGGCTTTCCGGCCGATTTCGGCAGTGCTGCCGGCAAGGCGCTGGTGACGGGCAACCCGGTGCGCGAGGACATTCTGGCCGTCGCGCCGCCGGCGGAGCGTCTTGCGGGACGGTCCGGCCCGCTCTCGGTCCTGGTGATCGGTGGCAGCCTCGGTGCCAAGGCCTTGAATGACTGTCTGCCGGCGGCCCTGGCGCAAATCCCCGCCAGAATGCGTCCGCGCGTGACGCATCAGTCCGGCAAGCAGCATGTCGACGCCGTGCGCGCAGCCTATCTGCAAGCGGGTGTGCAGGCAGAAGTGCTGCCTTTCATCGACGACATGCCGCGCCGTTACGCCGAGGCGGATCTCGTGATCTGCCGTGCCGGTGCGATCACGGTGTCGGAGCTGACTGCGGCCGGTGTCGCCAGCGTCCTGGTGCCGCTGGTGGTTTCGACGACGTCGCATCAGCGGAACAACGCGCAATGGATGGCGAGCCAGGATGCGGCGATCCACCTGCCGCAAACAGAACTGAACCCGGACACGCTGGCTGCGCAGCTGCAGTCGATCACGCGCGAGAAATGCCTGGCAATGGCGCAGGCGGCGCATGCACTGGGAAGGCGCGACGCAAACGAAGCGATCGCGCGCGTATTGGAAGAATTAGGCAACACATAATGAAACACAAGGTCAAGAACATCCACTTCGTCGGCATCGGCGGTTCGGGAATGAGCGGCATCGCCGAGGTGCTGCTCAATCTCGGCTACACCGTGTCCGGCTCGGACCTCGGCGTCAATGCGGCGACCCTGCGCTTGCGCGAGCTTGGCGCATGCATCTCGCAGGGCCACGATGCCGAAAATGTGAAGGACGCGGATGCAGTCGTCACGTCCACGGCGGTGCGCGCCGACAATCCGGAAGTTGTCGCAGCGCGCGCGCGCAAGATTCCGATCGTGCCGCGCGCCATGATGCTGGCCGAACTGATGCGCCTGAAGCAGGGCATCGCGATTGCCGGCACCCACGGCAAGACCACCACGACCAGCCTGGTGGCGAGCGTCCTGGCCGAGGGCGGCCTGGACCCGACCTTCGTGATCGGCGGACGCCTGAACAGCGCGGGTGCCAATGCCAAGCTTGGTGCCGGCGATTTCATCGTGGCCGAGGCCGACGAATCCGATGCGTCTTTCCTGAACCTGTCTCCGGTCATCCAGGTGATCACGAACATCGATGCCGATCACATGGAGACCTACGATCACAGCGTGGCAAAGCTGAAGCAGGCCTTCGTCGAGTTCACCAATCGCCTGCCGTTCTACGGCGTGGTGATGCTGTGCATGGACGACCCCAACGTGCGCGAAGTCATGCCCTTTATCTCCAAGCCGGTGATGACCTACGGCTTCCACGAGGATGCCGAAGTGCGCGCCGTGGACGCGAAGGCGGTCAACAGCCATATGGAATTCACGGTGTTGCAGAAGGATTACCCGCCACTGGAAATTCACTTGAACCAGCCGGGCATGCACAACGTACAGAACGCATGCGCAGCGATCGCGATTGCGCGCGAGATCGGCGTGGACGACAAGGCGACGCAGAAGGCCCTGAAGGAATTCAACGGTGTTGGCCGGCGCTTCACGCGTTACGGCGACATCGCGCTGCCGCATGCCAACGGCCCGTCAGGCGGTTCATTCACGCTGGTCGACGACTACGGACATCATCCGGCCGAGATGGCGGCCACGATCGCCGCCGCCCGCGGCGCCTACCCCGGCCGGCGTCTGGTGCTGGCCTTCCAGCCACATCGCTATACCCGCACGCGTGATCTGTTCGAGGATTTCGTGAAGGTAATGTCGACCGTCGATGCCCTGGTGCTTGGCGAAGTCTACGCGGCGGGCGAGGCGCCGATAGTCGCCGCCGACGGGCGTTCGCTCGCACATGCCTTGCGCGTGCTGGGCAAGGTCGAGCCGGTGTTCGTCGAGGATATCGCCGAAATGCCCGGAACCATCTTGAGCATTGTGCGGGATGGAGATGTCGTGCTCACGATGGGAGCGGGGTCGATCAGCGGTGTGCCGGGGAAGCTGGCGGGCAAGGCATAGGGAGCACAGGAGATGACAAACGAATTCGGAAAAGTCGGTGTTCTGTACGGTGGCCGTTCGACGGAGCGGGAAGTCTCGCTGATGTCCGGGGCAGGCGTGCTGGAAGCCCTCAAGAACAAGGGCGTGAACGCACATGGCTTCGACACCGGCGAGCGCAGCCTGGCAGATCTTGCGGAGCAGAAGTTCGACCGCGTGTTCATCGCCTTGCACGGCCGTTACGGTGAAGACGGCACGCTGCAGGGCGTGCTGGAACAGCTCGGCATTCCCTATACGGGTTCCGGCGTGATGGCTTCGGCGATCGGCATGGACAAGGTCATGAGCAAGCGCATCTGGCTCAATCACGGCTTGCCGACCCCGCACTTCGCGGTGCTCGATGCCGAGGGAACGAGCGCCGAGCAACTGCGCGCTGTCTGCGACGAGCTGGGGCTGCCATTGATGCTCAAGGCGCCGCACGAAGGTTCCACGATCGGGATCGCCAAGGTGGCCAGCCATGCGGACATGGCGCCCGGTTTCGCGTTGTGCGCGAAGTATGACGAAGTGGTGCTGGCCGAGACGTTCATCAGCGGACGCGAGCAGACCGTGCCGGTGCTCGGTCGCGGGCGCACTGCGCGCGCGCTGCCGGTGGTCGAGATCCGTGCGCCGTACGGCAACTACGACTACGAGCACAAGTACTTCAGCGATGAAACCCAGTACTTGTGCCCGGCGCCGCTGGAGGAAGAACTGACGCGCCGCATCCAGTCACTGGCCGTGCGCGCCTTTAACGCGATTGGCTGTGCGGGCTGGGGACGTGTGGATTTCATGCTGCGCGCGTCCGACAACGAGCCCTTCCTGCTGGAGATCAACACCTCGCCCGGCATGACCGGGCA
>JAEZHR010000419.1 GCA_023416415.1 Pseudomonadota bacterium | reverse complement strand
GGCGAAATGATCGAGCTGTGCGCAACCCACTTTGCCGCACAGAACCCCAAGTCATTGACGATTGCCAATCGCACCCTTGAACGGGGTGAATTGCTGGCCCATCGGTTCAACGGACGCGCGATGCGCCTGGCTGAGCTGCCCGAGCAGCTGGCGCGGTTCGACATCGTCGTCTCCAGTACCGGCTCTTCGCTACCCATCATAGGACTGGGCATGGTCGAGCGCGCGGTGAAGGCGCGCCGCCACCGCCCGATATTCATGGTCGATCTGGCAGTGCCACGCGACATCGAGTCCGAGGTGGGCCGTCTGGACGATGTCTACCTGTATACCGTCGATGACCTTGGCGCGACCGTGCAGACCGGTATCGAGAACCGTCAGGCTGCCGTCGCGCAGGCCGAGGCCATCATTGAAAACCGGGTGCAATCCTTCATGCACTGGATCGACACCCGCTCGGTCGTGCCGCTGATCCGCGACCTGCAGGATCGCGGCGAAGCATTGCGCACCATCGAGCTGGAGCGCGCGCGGCGCATGCTCGCGCGCGGAGAAGACGTGGACACCGTCCTCGAAGCGCTGTCCAAGGGTTTGACCGCGAAATTCCTGCACGGCCCGCAGCAGGCCTTGCACAATGCGCAAGGCGACGAGCGCACGCGCCTGGCCACGCTTCTGCCGCACCTGTTCCGTACCAAGCGCTAGCGGCGCTTCGGCCTTTTCTTGCGCGCGCTCGCGCGTGCCTTTCTTTCCCCTTCTGCGCCGTTCCCACATGAAACCATCGATGCTCGCCAAACTGAACCAGCTCACCGAACGGCTGGAAGAGTTGAACATGCTGCTCGCACAGGAAGATGTGACGTCCGACATGGGCCAGTTCCGCAAGCTTTCACGCGAGCATGCGGAACTGGAGCCGCTCGTGACCCTGTACAAGGAGTACGTGCAAGCCGGCGCGGACATCGAAGCCGCGCAAGAGATGCTGGCCGATCCGGACATGAAGGAAATGGCGCAGGAGGAGATCGTTGCGGCGCGCGCGCGCATCGAACAGCTGGAAGTCGATTTGCAGAAGATGCTGCTGCCGAAGGATCCGAACGACGAGCGCAACATCTTCCTCGAAATCCGTGCCGGCACCGGGGGCGACGAGGCCGCCCTGTTTGCTGGCGATCTGCTGCGCATGTACACCCGCTACGCCGAACGGCGGCGCTGGCAGGTGGAGATGGTGTCGGAATCGGCATCGGAACTCGGCGGTTACAAGGAAGTCATCGTTCGCATCATCGGCCAAGGCGCCTATTCGCGTCTGAAGTTCGAATCCGGCGGCCATCGCGTGCAACGCGTGCCGGCCACGGAAACCCAGGGCCGCATCCACACCTCGGCCTGTACGGTGGCGGTCATGCCGGAAGCCGACGAGGTGGCCGACGTAGCGATCAACCCGGCAGACATCCGCATCGACACGTTCCGTGCCTCCGGTGCCGGCGGACAGCACATCAACAAGACCGACTCGGCGGTTCGCATCACGCACCTTCCCACCGGGATCGTGGTCGAATGTCAGGACGATCGCAGCCAGCACAAGAACAAGGCCACCGCCCTGTCGGTGCTGGCAGCTCGCATCAAGGACGTGCAGCTGCGCGAACAGCAAGCCAGGGAAGCCGCAACCCGCAAGTCGCTGGTTGGTTCGGGTGACCGCAGCGAACGCATCCGCACCTACAATTTTCCGCAGGGTCGCATGACCGACCACCGCATCAACCTGACCCTGTACAAACTCGACTTCATCATGGATGGCGATCTGGACGAACTGACAAATGCCCTGATCGCCGAGCACCAGGCCGAACAGCTCGCCGCGCTGGGCGACGAAGTTTGATATTGCGGGTGACACCCGATCTTGCCTTCCTCCACGACTGCGCTCATTCATGAAAAACACACGAATTCTGCTTGCAGCCGTCGCCATGGCCTCGCTCGGCCTGATCGGCGTCGCACTCTACCTGCAGCACCAGCTCGGCTGGGCGCCCTGCCCCTTGTGCGTCATCCAGCGCTATGTGTTCATCCTGGTCGCGCTGATCTGCATCGTGTCGGCCTTCCTCGCACCCGGCGCACGCCGCGCCGGTACAGGACTCGGTGCATTGGCTGCATTTTCCGGCGCCGGCGTGGCAGGATGGCACATCTATACCAAGGCCAACCCGACCATCTCCTGCGGCATCGATCCGCTGGAAACATCACTGAATCGCATCCCGCCGGCTGAGTGGTTTCCGTCCCTGTTCAAGTCCGACGGCCTGTGCTCGACGCCCTATCCGCCGATCCTCGGGCTGGACGTCCCCGAATGGGCGATGGTCTGGTTCGTCGTATTCGGACTCGCGCTTGGCTGGGCCGCATTGCGCAGCAAGGCATGAACAAGGCGACGGCGATCACGGCAGGGGTGGCCATTGATGAGGTATTGCGCCAGGCGCCGCTCGATCCGCTCGAAAATCGCATCCTGCTGACCCACGCCATGGGCATATCGCGCGTTGCGCTCATCACGCAGTCCGAGCGCCAGTTGACGGCGGAAGAGGCGCAGCGGATCAATCTGCTGTTCCAGCGGCGTCTGGCCGGCGAGCCGATCGCCTACATCATCGGAGAGCGCGAGTTCTACGGCCTCGCATTTCACGTCACCCCCTCGGTACTGATTCCACGACCGGAAACAGAGCTGCTGGTCGAACTCGCGCTCGCGCGCATGCCACAGGGCGCACGCGTGCTCGACCTCGGTACGGGTTCGGGTGCGATCGCCGTCGCCATAGCCCATACCCGCCGCGATGCCGTCCTGACGGCAGTCGACCTAAGTGCGACGGCACTGAAAGTCGCGCAGCGCAACGCCGCGCGCCACGGCGTGCACGTACGCTTCCTGCAGGGAAGCTGGTATGCAGGCGTTGAGGCCGAACGGTTCGACCTCATCGTTGCCAACCCGCCGTACATCCGCGCCGATGATCGCCACCTCGGCCAGGGTGATTTGCGTTTCGAGCCACGCAGCGC
>JAEZHR010000295.1 GCA_023416415.1 Pseudomonadota bacterium | reverse complement strand
GTATCACCCGCACGGCGACCAGGCGATCTACGACACGCTGGTGCGCATGGCGCAGGATTTCTCCTTGCGTTACACGCTGGTGGACGGGCAGGGCAACTTCGGCTCGGTCGACGGCGACAGCGCGGCGGCGATGCGTTACACCGAGTGCCGGTTGGACAAGATATCCACGGAGCTGCTGGCCGACATCGAAAAGGAAACCGTCGATTTCGTCCCGAACTACGACGGCAAGGAAAAGGAGCCGTCGGTGCTGCCGACGCGCATTCCTAACCTGCTGATCAACGGATCGTCCGGGATTGCTGTCGGTATGGCGACCAACATCCCGCCGCACAATATTGCGGAGGTCATCGACGGTGCCCTGCACGTACTGAAGAACCAGGATTGCTCGGTCGATGAGCTGATCGAGATCATCCCTGCGCCCGACTTCCCGACCGGCGGCATCATCTATGGCGTCTCCGGCGTGCGCGACGGCTATCGCACCGGTCGCGGACGTGTGGTCATGCGTGCCAAGACGCACTTCGAGGACATGGCGCGCGAAGGCCGCACGGCGATCATCATCGACGAGCTGCCTTACCAGGTGAACAAGAAGTCTTTGCTCGAGCGTATCGCCGAGCTGGTGCGCGAAAAGAAGCTCGAAGGCATTTCCGACATCCGCGACGAATCCGACAAGTCGGGCATGCGCGTGGTGATCGAACTCAAGCGCGGCGAAGTGCCCGAGGTCGTGCTCAACAATCTGTACAAGCAGACTCAGTTGCAGGACACCTTTGGCATGAACATGGTGGCGCTGGTCGACGGTCAGCCCAAGTTGCTGAATCTGAAGCAGATGCTGGAATGCTTCCTGTCGCACCGCCGCGAAGTGGTCACGCGCCGTACCGTGTTCGAACTGCGCAAGGCGCGCGAACGCGGCCACGTGCTGGAAGGGCTGGCCGTTGCGCTGGCAAATATTGACGACTTCATTGCAATCATCAAGGCAGCGCCCACGCCACCGATCGCAAAGGCCGAATTGATGGCGCGCGTGTGGGATTCCTCGCTCGTGCGAGAGATGCTTGCGCGCGCCGCCGGCGAGAATCCAGGTGGGGCCGATGCCTTCCGTCCCGAGAATCTTCCGAAGCGTTACGGAATCCAGCCAGACGGTCTGTACAAGCTGTCCGACGAGCAGGCTCAGGAAATCCTGCAGATGCGCCTGCAGCGTCTGACGGGCCTGGAACAGGACAAGATCGTCAACGAGTACAAGGAAGTGATGGCGCAGATTGCCGATCTGCTCGACATCCTTGCCAAGCCGGAGCGCGTGACGGCGATCATCGTTGATGAACTGACCTCGGCGCGCAACGAGTACGGCGACGCCAACAAGGATGGCCGCAGGTCGACCATCGAGCTGAACGCGACCGATCTCGAAACCGAGGATCTGATCGCACCGCAGGACATGGTGGTCACGCTTTCGCACTCCGGCTATATGAAGTCGCAGCCGGTCTCCGAATACCGCGCGCAGAAGCGCGGAGGGCGCGGCAAGCAGGCCATGGCGACGAAGGAAGATGACTGGATCGACCAGCTCTTCATCGCCAATACGCACGATTACATCCTGTGCTTCTCCAACCGAGGTCGCCTGTACTGGCTGAAGGTATGGGAAGTGCCACAGGGGTCGCGCAACTCGCGCGGCAAACCCATCGTCAACATGTTCCCGCTGCAGGACGGCGAGAAGATCACGGTGGTGCTGCCGCTGTCAGGCGAAAACAGCACCTTCCCCGAAGATCACTACGTATTCATGGCGACGTCGCTGGGCACCGTGAAGAAGACACCGTTGCCCGAGTTCTCCAATCCGCGCAAGGCCGGCATCATTGCAGTCGCGCTCGACGAGGGCGACTTCCTGATCGGGGCGGCGCTGACGGACGGCAAGCATGACGTGATGCTGTTCTCGGATGCCGGCAAGGCGGTGCGCTTCGATGAGAACGACGTGCGCCCGATGGGCCGCAATGCACGCGGCGTGCGTGGCATGAATCTCGAGGATGGACAGCAGGTGATTGCGCTGCTGGTGGCCGAGAACGAGCAGCAGTCGGTGCTTACCGCGACCGAGAACGGCTATGGCAAGCGCACGCCAATCAGCGAGTACACCCGGCATGGCCGCGGCACCAAGGGCATGATCGCGATCCAGACTTCGGAGCGCAACGGCAAGGTGGTGGCTGCGACTCTGGTCGAGCCGCATCATGAAATCATGATGATCACGACCGGCGGCGTGCTGATCCGCACGCGCGTCTCCGAGATCCGCGAAATGGGCCGTGCTACCCAGGGTGTGACGCTGATTGCAGTCGAGGACGGCACCAAGCTGCGCGGATTGCAGCGCGTCGTCGAATCCGATGCGGATGAAGACCTCACGGCTGCGGAAGGCGGCGAGCCCTCGGAAGAAGCCGGCAATCCGGAGGACGCATGACGCGCATCTACAACTTTTCCGCCGGCCCGGCGATGCTGCCCGAAGAGGTGCTGCGCCAGGCCGCCGAGGAGATGCTCGACTGGCACGGCAGCGGCATGTCGGTGATGGAGATGAGTCATCGCGGCAAGGAGTTCATCTCGATCTATGAGGCTGCCGAGCGCGACCTGCGCGAGCTGTTGAAGGTGCCCGCCAATTACCGGATTCTGTTCATGCAGGGCGGCGGTATCGGCGAGAACGCGATCATTCCGATGAACCTGGTCGGACGCAAGGCGCAGCCCGCGACCGTCGACTTCATTCACACGGGTTCCTGGTCCGGAAAATCGATCAAGGAAGCGAAGAAGTATTGCAACGTGAACGTTGCGGCCAGTTCGGAAGCACAGAAGTTCGCAGCGATTCCGAAGCGCGAGAACTGGAGGCTCTCGTCCGATGCGGCCTACGTGCACATCTGCACCAACGAGACCATCGACGGAGTCGAGTTCCAGGAGGCTCCGGATGTGGGGGATGTGCCTCTGGTTGCGGACATGTCCTCGCACATCCTGTCGCGCGAAATCGACGTCTCGAAGTACGGTGTGATCTTCGGTGGTGCCCAGAAGAACATCGGACCGGCCGGCGTGACCCTGGTCATTGTGCGCGAAGACTTGCTCGGGCATGCGCTGCCGATCTGTCCGTCGGCCTTCGACTGGAAGATCGTGGCCGACCACGATTCGATGTACAACACGCCCCCGACCTACGGCATCTACATTGCCGGCCTCGTGTTCCAGTGGCTCAAGCGCCAGGGCGGCGTGGCGGCGATCGAAAAGCGCAACATTGCCAAGGCCGGGCTGCTGTACGGCTACCTTGATTCCACCGACTTCTACGCCAATCGCATCGAAACGGCCTCGCGCTCGCGCATGAACGTGCCGTTCTTCCTGCGCGACGAATCCCTGAACGAGGCCTTTCTCGCCGGCGCCAAGGCGCGCGGCTTGGTACAACTCAAGGGACACAAGTCGGTCGGCGGCATGCGCGCATCGATTTACAACGCGATGCCCATCGAGGGCGTGCAGGCGCTGGTCGAGTACATGAAGGAATTTGAAAAGAGCCACGGGTAAGACCGGCGGTGAGCATGAGCACGGACGACAAACTCAAACCCCTGCGCGAAAAGATCGATTCCATCGACGCGCAAATTCTTGATCTTCTGAACCAGCGTGCCTGCGTGGCCCAGGAAGTCGGTCATGTGAAGGCTGAAACGAATGCGCCGGTGTTTCGCCCCGAGCGTGAGGCGCAGGTGCTGCGGCGAGTGGCCGAACGCAATCCGGGGCCGCTGGATAGCCGCGACGTGCAGACCATCTTCCGCGAGATCATGTCTTCCTGCCGAGCGCTCGAACGACGCGTGGTGGTCGCTTATCTGGGGCCGGCAGGCACCTTCAGCGAACAGGCTGTGTACCAGCAGTTCGGACACGCCGTGGAAGGACTGCCGTGCGGCTCGATCGATGAAGTGTTTCGTGCCGCGGAGGCCGGTACCGCCGATTTCGGCGTGGTCCCGGTCGAGAACTCTTCAGAGGGGGCAATCAACCGCACGCTCGACCTGCTGCTGCAGACCACGCTGACCATCAGCGGTGAACTATCGATTCCGGTGCACCACAGCCTGATGACCCGAAGCGGCACGATGGAGGGCATCACCCGCATTTGCGCGCATTCGCAGGCGCTGGCGCAGTGCATGGCCTGGCTGAACCAGAACTATCCGCAGCATGAGCGCCAAGCCGTGGCGTCCAATGGCGAGGCGGCACGTCTGGCCAGCGAAGATCCTACGGTTGCAGCCATTGCGGGCGAGATCGCCGGCCAGCGCTACAACCTTGGCGTGGTCAAGGCGCATGTTCAGGACGATCCGCATAACCGCACCCGCTTTGCGGTGATCGGCCGCATGCAGCCTGCACCAAGCGGCAAGGATCAGACTTCGCTGGTGCTGGCGGTGCCGAACAAGGCGGGCGCCGTCCACAACATGCTTGCACCGCTGGCCGCCCATGGCGTTTCCATGACGCGCTTCGAATCGCGCCCGGCCCGTATCGGCACTTGGGAGTATTACTTCTATGTCGACGTCGAGGGCCATGCACAGGACGAGAAAGTTGCGAAGGCGCTGGACGAGCTCAGGCGCAATGCCGCTTTCTTCAAGGTGCTGGGCTCCTATCCGTTCAGCATGTAATTCATCCTTCATTCCCGGGCGTGCATGAACGCCGCCGCGACAGGCATCATCGGCTTCGGGTCGCGTCCGGAACGACATTTACAGGAATGACCATGTCCATTCAATTCGGTCCCGAATACGTCCGTGCCATTGCTCCCTATCAAGGCGGCAAGCCGATTTCCGAAGTCGCACGCGAGTTCGGCCTCGACGAAGCGAAGATCATCAAGCTTGCTTCCAATGAAAATCCGCTCGGGATGCCGGCGTCGGCGAAGCAGGCAATGATCGCCGCCTTGGCCGAAGGAGCGCGATATCCCGATTCCAATGGTTTCGAGCTGAAACAGGCAATTGGCACCAAGTACGACGTGCCGCAGGATTGGATCACCCTTGGCAACGGCAGCAACGATATCCTTGAGCTCGCTGCCCATGCGTTCGTCCAGCCGGGACAGGCTGTCGTGTTTGCCCAGTATTCGTTCGCCGTTTATCCTCTGGCCACGCAGGCCGTGGGCGGGCGTGCGATTGAAGTTCCTGCGGTGAACTACGGGCACGATCTGGATGCGATGGCCGCTGCGATTACGCCGGACACGAAGCTGGTGTTCATTGCCAACCCCAACAATCCGACCGGCACCTTCCTCCCGGCCGCTGACATCGAAGCCTTCCTGGCAAAGGTTCCGCCCACGGTCGTGGTGGTTCTCGACGAGGCCTACAATGAATATTTGGCACCCGAGCAGCAGTACGACTCCGTCGCATGGGCGCGCCGCTATCCGAACCTGCTGGTGTCGCGCACCTTGTCCAAGGCTTACGGCCTGGCAGGACTGCGCGTGGGCTTTGGCATCGCGCAGCCGGTGATCACGGACCTGCTTAACCGTATTCGCCAGCCCTTCAATGTCAATTCAATGGCGCAAGCTGCCGCCATCGCGGCAT
>JAEZHR010000240.1 GCA_023416415.1 Pseudomonadota bacterium | reverse complement strand
GGCTTGTGGCGGTTGCCGAGCACCATGCGCACCATGCGGGCAAGTTCTTCCGCACGGTAAGGCTTGCGCAACAGATGCACGCCCGGATCGAGGCGCCCGTCATGAGCGATCGCATCGCGGGGATAGCCGGAGGTGAACAGGACTGCCGCATCCGGGAATCTGGCCATCACCCGGCGCGCCAGTTCGGGACTGCTGAGCTGGCCGGGCATGATCACGTCGGCAAACAGCAGATCGATGTGCTGGGTTTGTTGCAGCAGGATGCTGGCTTCGTCACCGTTCTCCGCAGTCAGTACCCGATATCCCAGTCCGGTCAACAACGGGACCACCGTGGCGCGCACCTGTGCGTCATCTTCGACGACCAGCACGGTCTCGTTGCCGCCGGGCGTCGGAGCGTTGTCTTCGGCATGTTCCATTGTGCCGACGCCAGGAGGTGTGCCCGAACGCGGGAGATAGATGCGCACCGTCGTCCCCTCGCCTTCGACACTGTGCAGGGCGATGTGGCCTCCGCTCTGCTTGACGAAGCCGTAAGCCATGCTCAGGCCCAGCCCGGTACCTTCTCCCGGGCCCTTTGTCGTGTAGAAGGGCTCGAACGCATGTTCGATGGTTTCGCGACTCATGCCGCTGCCATTGTCGGTAACCGATAGCAGAACGTGATCGCCTGGACGCAGACCTGGCAAGGATGCGGCCTGGGACGCATCCAGCGTGACATTGCGCACTGTCACCAGGATCTTTCCCTGGCCCTTCATCGCATCGCGTGCGTTGATGGCGAGATTGATCAGCACATTTTCCAGCTGTACCGGATCCACCAGTGTGCTTCCGAGGTCCGCGTCGGCCAGCACTTCGAGCGTCACACCGTCGCCGACGGCACGCCCCAGCAGCTCGCGCATCTCGTCCAGATGCGCTCCCAGGTTGACGACACGCGGTTGCAGGGGCTGGCGCCGGGCGAAGGACAGCAGTTGCGAGGACAGCCGCGCTCCCCGGTCAACCGCCTGCATCACGGCATCGAGCCGACCTGCGAGCATCGGGTCGTCGCCGGCGAAATGCTGCATCAGCTGAACGTTTCCTGAGATGATTTGAAGCACGTTGTTGAAGTCATGCGCGACGCCGCCGGTAAGTTTGCCGATGGCTTCCAGGCGCAGGGCATGCTCGAGCGCGACATGTGCCTCGTCAAGCGCCTTGCGCTGTTCGATCGCCCGCGCACGTGCTTTCTTCTCGCTGGTCAGATCGCGCATGAAGGTGTGTGTGATCATGCCGGCATCGGCTTCCACGCAGGCCAGCGAAAACTCGGTGGGGATCGTATGTCCGTCCGCATGGCGGGCGTCGACTTCAATGCGCACATGAGACCTGCCTGCCGGCAGGAGTTCGTCAATGGAGGCAAGCGGTCTTCCATTGAGCGTGGGTGCGATCAGCTGTGTCAGCGGACGGCCCAGGACCTGTTCGGCCGGCCAGCCGAAGATGCGGTGCGCCGCCGCGTTCCAGTCGGTGACCCGGCCTTGCCTGTCCACGGCGGCGAATCCGTCGAGAGAACTGTCCAGCATTGACAGCATGCGGCGCTGATCGGCTTCGATGCGTCCATTTGAAAGGCGCAACTCTTGCGTCATCTCTGCGGCCAGGCTCAGAGCGCGGCTGCGGCCGGTCGCCAGCGCGAGCACCAAAGCACCCAGCAGCATGCCAGTGAGCAGGCCGCTCACGAGAATCAGAAACGGAGTGGTGTTGTTGAATTGCGCGTCGAAGGCCGGGGTGGATTGCAGGTCGAGCAGCCACTTGCGTCCGCCGTTCTCTATCACCCTCTGGGTGCGGAACATCGGATTGTGTAGCGTTTCCCTGTTGCAGCCATACATGCAGGCGGCAGGCGTGGCAGTGTTTCCCTCATATACGGTCAGCATCAGTTCGGATTGGAAAACGCCCCCCAATCCCTGAATGAAATCGTTCATGCGAAAAGGCGCATAGATCCAGCCGCGGATGGCTTCTCGACGCTGCTCTACGGTATCGGTCGGCATGTCTTGCGCATAGACCGGCAGGTAGAGCAGAAAGCCGGCCTGGATGTCGGCGTGGCCTTCCTGAGCCATGCGTACCTTGCCGGTCATCGCCGCTTCGCCGCTGTCGCGCGCGCGTGCCATGGCTTGCCGCAGCACGGGGTCGCTGTACATGTCATAGCCCAGCGCACGCCGGTTTACGTCGTTGAGCGGTTCGAGCCGGGTGATTGCAGTGTAGATGGAGCGCGTGCCGGAGGGCCAGATCGCGTAGTACGGCCTGTCTTCGCTTCTTGTCATGCGCGCTTCATGCGCGGCCTTGTCTTCCGGTCGCACAAGCTCGACGATGCCGATGCCCTGAATGCCGGGAAAAAAGGCGTCGAGGTTCAGGTTATCGACGTAATTGTGGAATTCACGCTCGGAGACGAAAAGCGAGTTGCGCAGGAAGCCGCTCGAGGCGCGCAGGAGCTGTTCGTATACGCCGAGCCTGCGTACGATCCGGTCGGTGCTTTCATGCACCATTGCCTCGAATTCGGCGCCATGGCCTTCCGAGGCCGTGTTACGTGCGAGTTGCCAGGAGACGAGGGTGAGCGCCCATGCCACCAGCATGGTCGTCAGCGCCAGCACGACGGGCAGGCGGAGCAAACTCGGGGATGTCCTGGGCACAGCGGGGCTGGGGTGATTAACGGATGGCGCGGAGCGCGCCTGCTTCCGGCAGGCTCCGGCAGGCGCTAACGATGCCGAACGGAATGCAGGCCGCCCCGATACCTCTTTTTGCTTAGGTAGGGGGCACCGACGAAGTTCCGAAATGCATGGCCTTGCAAAGGAGGAGTGTGCAGGCGGATCAAGGTTCGCGTTTCTGATGTACGGTCAATGCAGGGCGCCCCTGGCGAGCAGGGGTTCGACCTGATCCGGAGGCACCGGTGGCGAGTAGAAATAGCCCTGACCGAAATCGCATCCGGCCTGCTTCAGGAACGCGCTTTGGCGCCGGGTTTCGATGCCTTCGGCCACCACCTGCAGGCCCAGCTTGTGCGCCATCGCGATCATCGATTCGGCGATCGTGCAGTGGCCCTGGTGTTCGGGAATGCCGCGCACGAATGACTGATCGATCTTCAGATAGTCGATGTCGAACTTCTGCAGGTAGGCCATTGACGAATAGCCGGTGCCGAAGTCGTCGATGGCGACCTGGATGCCTGCATCGCGGTATTCAAGCAGCTTGTTGCTGATATGGGGTGAGGCATCGAGCAGCATGCCTTCAGTGATTTCCACTACGACGCTGGAGGGCGGGATATTTTTTTCCCGAAGAAACTGCAACCAGTCGTTTTCGATGAAACGGCGACTGAACTGCGAAGGCGATTTGTTGATGCCGACCTTTACCACCAGCCCGGTGCGTTGCGCCCAGTGCCTGGCGGTCGTGGCAGCTTCCCGGAAAACCCAGTTTCCGATTTCTCCCATCAGACCGGCCTCCTCCGCAATCGGTATGAATTCTTCGGGAGGGATCTCGCCCAGTACCGGATGGCGCCAGCGCAGCAGTGCCTCCAGTTCGATGATTCGGCCGGTACGCAGATCGACCACGGGCTGGAATGCAAGAGACAGCTGGCGCAAGGCGATTGCCTTGCGCAGCGCGCTCGATACGCGCAGACGCCCATGGGCGCGGTTGTCCATCTCCTGTGTGAAATAGCTGAACTGATTCTTGCCCGTCGCCTTGGCGCTGTACATGGCCTGATCTGCCTTGCGTAGCAGATCTTCCACTTCGGTCGCGTCGTGCGGATAGAGTGCAACGCCTATGCTCGCAGTCACGTGCGCGGATTCGCCGTGCAACATGAAGGGACGAGCAAGGCTGGCGAGGAGATTCTGGCAGACGAATTCAATGTGGCCGGGATCATGCAGATCGCGCAGCAATACGGTGAACTCGTCTCCGCCCAGCCGCCCGATCAGATCGGTTGCGCGCGCGCTGTGTCGTATGCGCTCGCAGGTATCCACCAGCAGCCGGTCGCCGGCCTCGTGTCCGTAAAGATCGTTGATCTGCTTGAACCCGTCCAGATCGATGAACAGCAGCGCCGTCTTGTTGCCACTACGGCTGGACATGCGCAGCGCGTCTTGCGCCTGGCTCATGAAGTGGCGACGATTGGGCAGCTCCGTCAGGGGATCGAGGTTGGCGTGCCGCCAGACCAGCGCCTCGGACTCCTTGCG
>JAEZHR010000319.1 GCA_023416415.1 Pseudomonadota bacterium | reverse complement strand
CATTCAGGCGCGCCAGCAAGGTCACCATGTCGCTCACATACTGTGGCACGGCATAGTGGCGGGGATCACGCAACCAGTCGGACCGCCCCCGCCCCACCACGTCGGGACATACCACCCGGTACTGGACCGCGAACGCCTGAGCCATGCGGTCGAAATCGTCCGAAACGCGCGTCAGACCGTGCACGCAAACCAGCACTTTCGGGTTATCCGGATCCCCCCACTCCTTGTACGCCATCCGGTGCAGACCGGCAGGCGAAAGGCATTGCACCTTGTTGATGCGTGCTTGACTGATGTCCATCTGCATTCTCGTCGATTCCGCTTGTCAGGCGTTCATTTTACTGGGCGTTGCCCTTAAAATCCCAAGAGCCGCTTACATCCACAGCCAAGGGAAATCATGCAAGGGACCATGCACAAGGGGAAAACTGCGCTCGTCACGGGTTCGACATCCGGAATCGGCCTCGGGATCGCCCGCAGCTTCGTCGCCCAGGGCGCCAACATCATCTTCAACGGATTTGGCGATGCCGCAGAGATCGAGGCCTTGCAGGCCGAGACCAGCCGCGAATTCGGCGTGCAAACCGGCTATCACGGGGCGGACATGTCAAAGCCAGAAGACATCCTGGCAATGATGCTGTATGCGGCGGAGAAATTCGGCGGTGTCGACATCCTTGTTAACAATGCCGGCATTCAGCACGTGGCCAATGTCGAGGATTTCCCGGTCGAGCGCTGGGATGCCATCATCGCAATCAACCTGAGCTCGGTTTTTCACACTACCCGCCTCGCGCTGCCAGGCATGAAGCAGAAGAACTGGGGGCGCATCATCAATATCGCCTCCGTGCATGGCCTGGTCGGCTCGGCGCAGAAATCGGCCTACGTCGCCGCCAAGCACGGCGTTGTCGGCCTGACCAAGGTTACGGCCCTGGAAACCGCGAACACCGGCATTACCTGTAACGCCATCTGCCCGGGCTGGGTGCTGACCCCGCTGGTTCAGAAACAGGTCGACGCACGTGCCCAGCAGCAAGGGCTGTCCGACGACGAGGCGAAGAAAGGCCTGCTTCTGGAAAAGCAACCGTCGGGCGAATTCGTGACACCGGAACAACTGGGCGAACTCGCAGTTTTCCTCTCCAGCGATGCGGCTGCGCAAGTACGTGGCGTGGCCTGGAACATGGACGGCGGCTGGGTTGCGCAGTAAAACAAGGCCTTCCTCCCAATGAAAAACGGCGCCCCAGGGCGCCGTTTTTCATTACACGCGAACGCCGCTTATAGCGCTGAAAAATCCAGCGCAACGCCAGTCTTCTCGGCAATCTCTTCCTTGGTCACGCCGGCAGCCAGTTCGACAACCTGCAGGCCATTCTCGGTCACGTCCATGACGCCGAGGTCGGTGATGATGCGATCGACCACCCCGACACCCGTCAGCGGCAACGAACATTCCCTGAGGATCTTGTGCGAGGTCGAGCCATCCTTGGCCTTGGCCACATGCTCCATCAGCACCACGACACGACCGACACCGGCAACCAGATCCATTGCTCCGCCCATGCCCTTGACCATCTTGCCTGGGATCATCCAGTTCGCCAGGTCGCCCTTCTCGCTGACCTGCATCGCACCGAGGATGGCAATGTTGATCTTGCCGCCGCGGATCATCGCGAATGAATCGGCCGAGCTGAAAAATGAGGATCCTTTCAACGCCGTCACCGTCTGCTTGCCGGCGTTTATCAAGTCCGCGTCCACCTCATCTTCGGTCGGGAACGGCCCGATGCCAAGCAGGCCGTTCTCCGATTGCAGCCAGACTTCGATATCGTCCGGCACATAATTCGCCACCAGAGTCGGCAATCCGATGCCCAGATTCACGTAAAAGCCGTCTTGCAATTCCTTTGCTGCGCGCGCAGCCATTTCCTCACGAGTCCATGCCATGTTCGTTCTCCGCCTTACTTTGCACGGGTGGTGCGTGGTTCGATGCGCTTCTCCGGATTCGCATTCACGACGATGCGATGCACGAAGATACCGGGCAGATGAACCTGATCCGGGTCGATCTCGCCGGCTTCGACCAGCTTTTCGACTTCGACCACGGTGATCTTGCCGGCCATGGCGACGTTCGGATTGAAGTTGCGCGAAGTCTTGCGGAAGACCAGATTTCCGGTCTTGTCTGCCATCCAGGCCTTCACCAGCGAGACGTCTGCGACGAGCGAGCGCTCCATAACGTACTGTTCACCGTCGAACTCACGCACCTCCTTGCCTTCGGCCACGATGGTGCCGACGCCGGTCTTGGTAAAAAAGGCGGGAATGCCGGCGCCTCCGGCGCGCAGCTTCTCGGCGAGCGTGCCCTGTGGCGTGAACTCCAGCTCGAGTTCCCCGGCCAGGTACTGGCGCTCGAACTCCTTGTTCTCCCCAACATAGGATGAAATCATCTTCCTGATTTGGCGCGTGCTCAGCAGTTGGCCGAGGCCAAAACCATCGACGCCGGCGTTGTTCGAAATTGCAGTGAGATTCTTGACGCCGGAATCGCGCAACGCGGCAATCAGCGCCTCCGGAATGCCACACAGGCCAAATCCGCCAACCGCGATGGTCTGTCCATCCTTGACGATGCCTTCCAGTGCGCTGGCGGCATCGGGGAATACCTTGTTCATGTGACTCCTCTTCTTGTATGGAAGTAAGGCAAATACTCGTCCGCTCCCAGGAATGGGCGCCGATTTGCTCGCCAGAATAAGACGGTGGACTTGGCGCGGCAATACCGTAAAAATACCAACTTTTACCCGCGGAAAGCCTATTCAAAGCGCGCGATGCAGATCGACTTCGAAACCATCTTCCGTCAGGCACCCGTTGGCATGTGCGTGTCGCAGAACCGCGTCATCCGCGCCTGCAACGAGGCATTGGCCGAGATGTTCGGCTACCGGCCGCAAGCTCTTGTGGGTCAGTCCTTTCGTGTGCTCTACCCGACCCATGACGAATTCGAGCGCACCGGGGCACGCATCGCTCCGGTCATGAACGCCACGGGCCACTATTCCGACGAACGCATCATGAAGCGCGCCAACGATGAATTATTCTGGTGCCATGTCAGCGGACGCGGTTTGATCCACGACGACCCGCACGCAGCGGGCATCTGGACCTTCGAAGACCTGAGCGCAAGGCGTCCTGTCGCCCTGGAGCTGACGCCGCGTGAACGCGAAATTGCGGCCCTGCTGGTCGAGGGCAAGACCAGCAAGCTGATTGGACGTCAGATCGGACTCTCGCCGCGTACGGTGGAAATGCACCGCGCCAAACTCATGAAGAAGTTTGGGGCGGCGACATCGAGCGAACTCGTGCACCGCCTGGTCGGCGGGATCGGCGCAGCTACGCCGTAGCGGGCAACAGGGCACTTATCCGGCCGGGCAAAGGGACCGATTTCTCCAAGGCGAAGTCCACCCATACCACTTTTGCGCCACCTTCCGCAGCCAGCACCTCAGGTGTGTCGGCGCGTCGCATTTCGACCCAGGTCTCAAAGCTGGAACGCCCCGCGGGCCCTGCGTAGACGGATATTTCGAGGTCGCCAGGATACTTGATCTGGCGGAGAAAGCTGCAGTGCGCGTTGACGATCACCGGCCCCACTCCGTCCACGACCTGCATGCAGCCGATCTCGTTGAACCACTCGATGCGCGCCTGCTCCATGTAGCGGAAGTACACCGCGTTGTTGACATGCCCATTCGCATCCATGTCGCCCCAGCGAATCGCCAGGCGTGTCACGTACATCAGCTTTCGGCTCATTGCGCACTCATCCCGTCATCGGCAGTCACGATCGCACCGTTGATGAAACGCGATTCGTCCGCAGCGAGCCACAGCAGCAGGCCATCTAAGTCTTCCGGCGCGCCGAGCCGTTTGCGCGGCAGCATGTTGATCAGCACCTTGCCCTGATCACTGTCGAAGTGGTCGGCATTGATCTCGGTACGAATGTATCCGGGGCAGATCGCGTTGACGTTGATGTTGTAGCGCCCCCATTCGACCGCCATCGCCTTGGTCATCTGCACGGCGCCCGCCTTGCTCATGCAGTAGATGCCGATCTGCGGCAGTACGCGCAGGCCGGCCACAGACGCAATATTGATGATGCGATGCTGACGGGAGGGATCAAGCTTTGCACGTGCAATCATGCGCTTGGCCGCTTCCTGGGCAACGAAGAAGGCGCCGCGCAGATTGGTATCCATCACATAGGCGTAGTCCTCGGGGGTGACATCGACCAGACGCTGGGTTGTCGAAACGCCGGAGTTGTTGACCAGGATGTCAATCGGGCCGGCCTGCTGCTCGGCGTCGGCGATCGCGCGCTGGATGCTCGCGAGGTCGGTGACATCCAGGCCCACCGCGTTAGCGCTTCCGCCGGCCGCAGCAATTTCGTCGCGCAAGGCGTTCAGCCGCTCGACGCGCCGCGCCGCCAACACAACGTGTGCGCCGGACTGGGCCAGCACATGCGCAAAGCGTCTACCCAGCCCACTCGACGCACCGGTCACCAATGCAGTCTTTCCGCTGAAATTAAACTTCATGCTCATCCTGATCGTCTCCTTTTTCTGATGCGCATGCGATGCACATGCCTGCGCACGTTATGATTGCGGTTTTGGTTGTCCGGCCTTTTCTACCGAAGGTAGAGACCGTGCTGGCCACCGCGACGTGCCTGGCGTTTGCCCGGGAAATCCACGACAATTAGCACGTTCGTTCGTTTTTCGATAATAACATTGACGGTGACTCTCATGCCACAGACCCACAGTATCCTAGAACAGTACGGCCCACGCGAGTCGATGGAATACGACGTCGTGATCGTCGGTGCCGGCCCTGCCGGCCTTGCCACCGCCATCCGCATCAAGCAGCTCAACAGCGACCTGTCCGTAGTGGTGCTGGAAAAGGGTTCCGAACCCGGCGCGCACATCCTCTCCGGAGCGGTGATGGATCCTCGCGCGATGAACGAACTATTCCCGAACTGGAAGGAATTGGGTGCGCCGCTGAACCAGTCCGTGACTGGCGACGATCTGCTGGTGCTCACCGAAACCGGAGCGTCTCGCATGCCGGACTGGCTGATGCCCCGCAACTTCCATAACGAAGGCTGCTATGTCATCTCGCTGTCGAACGTCGTCAAGTGGATGGCGCAGCAGGCTGAAAGCCTGGGTGTGGAGGTATTCCCCGGTTTTGCCGCGGCAGAGATCCTGTACGACGAATCAGGCAGTGTCAGGGGTGTCGCCACCGGCAACATGGGCATCGAAAAGAACGGCGAACCGGGCCCGAACTTCCAGCTCGGCATGGAGCTGCTCGGCAAGTACACGATCTTCGCCGAAGGCGCGCGTGGCCATCTCGGCAAGCAGCTGATTGCCAGGTACAAACTCGATGCGGGCAAGGATCCGCAATCCTTTGCCATCGGCCTGAAAGAGTTGTGGGAAATCGATCCCGCAAAGGCGAAGCCGGGCCTCGTGGTCCATACGGCGGGCTGGCCGCTCACTGACGACACCTTCGGCGGCGGCTTCCTCTATCACCTCGACGACAACAAGGTCACGTTGGGGTATGTCATCGGCCTGGACTACCAGAATCCTTACATGAGTCCGTTCGAAGAGTTCCAGCGCTGGAAGACGCATCCGAGCATTCGCAAGCACATCGAAGGCGGAAAGCGCATCGGCTACGGTGCCCGTGCGATCAACAATGGCACACCCCAGGCGCTGCCAAAGACCGTGTTCCCCGGCGGCGCACTGGTGGGCTGCGATGCAGGCTATCTGAATGCCGCCCGCATCAAGGGCAGCCATGCCGCGATCAAGTCCGGCACGTTGTGCGCCGAAGCGCTGGTCGAGGCCTTGCAGGCCGGACGCGCGCAGGATGAGCTGTCGGCTTACCCAGAAGCGTTCGAGAAGAGCTGGCTCAACGAAGAACTGCAGCAGACCCGCAACTTCAAGAACTGGTTCAAGAAGGGACAGACCGTCGGCAAGCTGATGACCGGCATCGAGCAGTGGTTCCTGCCGAAAGTCGGTGTTTCCACGCCGCCCTGGACCTTGCACCGCGACAAGCCTGATCACGTCTACCTGCGGCCCGCCGCGCAATGCACGCCGATCACCTATCCGAAGCCGGACGGCAAACTGTCTTTCGACAAGCTGTCTTCGGTCTTCCTCAGCAACACCAACCACGAGGAAAATCAGCCTTCGCACTTGACGCTGAAGGACGATGCGATACCGGTGAATGTGAACCTGAACGAATACGCGGGACCGGAGGGACGTTACTGTCCGGCAGGCGTGTATGAGTTCGTCAAGGTCGAGGGCGGCGGCGATCGGCTGCAGATCAATGCGCAGAACTGCGTGCACTGCAAGACTTGCGACATCAAGGATCCGACGCAAAACATTGTCTGGGTGACGCCAGAAGGTGGCGGCGGGCCTACCTACGTCGGAATGTAAGAACTGAAAAGACAAAGGCCGCGCATTGCGCGGCCTTCTTCATCGGCGGTTCGTCTGGATGCTCAGGCCTGCCACCGTCCGTCGAAAATGCGCTCCAGCCAGAATGTACCGATCACCGTCTTTACGTCGGTGATCTTCCCCTCCCTGATCCATTGCAGCATCTCGGGCAGCGTGGCAGTGAAGGTTTCGAGAAACTCGCCCTCGTCCAGCTGGGCCTGACCCGGCGTCAGTCCTTGCGCGAGAAATATCTCAAGGTGCTCGTCAGAATAGGCGATCGCGTTGTGAATGGAGGTGAGAAACCGCCATTCGCTCGCCCTATAACCGGTTTCTTCCAGCAATTCGCGCTTCGCACATTCGAGGTGGTCCTCACCTGCTTCGATCTTGCCCGCCGGGAATTCAATATAGACAGAATGCGTCGGGTAACGAAACTGACGTTCCAGCAGAATCCGACCATCCTCGAAAACCGGAAGCACCACGACCGCGCCCGGATGGCGGATGTACTCGCGCTCGGTTTGCGTACCGTCCGGCAGACGCACCACATCCTTGCTCACCTTCAGGAATTTGCCATCGTAGGCAAGTTCGGAGGAAATGCGCTGCTCTTTCAGATGATCCATCTCGTCACCTCATGCGGAGCGGCGCAGGTAGCGCCAGACGAAGCCGGGAAAGGCTGCCACCAAAAACAGGCAGCCGGTCACCGCATAAAACTCCCAAGCTTGCGGATACACATTGCCGATGCGCCCTTCGAAAATCCAAGCGATGCCCAACACGATGAAGTACAGCACCATCAGTTCGAACAGGCGCAGCCAGACGCTTTTGTGATCCGGCCGAATTCGAATGGCCGCGAAAAGGCGCTCATTGAGGAAAGGCAGGTTGGCGGCAGCGATGGCCAGCAGGATCACCAGCCACGCCGACAGAGAAACGTTCACGCGCCTCAGGCTCCGAAAGTCTGCACGATCGCGTAGACGCACAGAGCCATCAGAGGCGCCGGCAGGATGCCCAGCAACAACACGGCCACGCCGTTCAGGCTCAAGGTCATTTGCATGCCTCCGCTGGCCTCCAGGGGATTGGTGTCGACTGCATCATCGAAGTACATGACTTTGATCACGCGCAGATAGTAGTACGCACCAACGAGAGACAGCAGCACAGCGAATACGGCGAGCCAGATCTGGCCATTGGCAAGCACGGCCTCCAGCACCGACAGCTTGGCATAGAAGCCCACCATCGGCGGAATACCGGTCAGCGAGAGCATCAGCACCATCATCACGAAGGCAAACCACGGACTACGCTGATTCAGCCCCTTGAAATCGTTGATATTCTCAGCCTCGAAGCCCGCACGTGCCAGCAGCATGATGACGCCGAATGCCCCGAGCGTCGTCAGCACGTAGGTGACCGCATAGAACAGTGCCGAGCTGTACGCATTGACCACTTGCTGCGAGCCGTCGGCGTTCACGCCGGACAGCAGGCCAAGCAGCATGAAGCCCATCTGTGCAATCGTCGAGTACGCCAGCATCCGCTTGATGTTGGTCTGAACGACGGCAGTGATGTTGCCGATCGCGATCGACAGGACGGCTAGTACCAGCAGCATCTGCTGCCAGTCGAGCGCCAGTGGCATCATGCCTTCGGCAAGAAGGCGCAGCACGATGGCAAACGTCGCCAGCTTCGGGGCGCCGCCCAGCAGCAAGGTTACTGCGGTGGGGGCCCCCTGATACACATCCGGTACCCACATGTGGAACGGAACGGCTCCCAGCTTGAAGGCCAGTCCGGCCACGACGAACACCAGGCCGAACACGAGAACCATGCGATTGACATCGCCGGAAGCGATCGCTTCGGCGGCCTTTCCGATATTCAAGGTTCCGGTGGCGCCGTACAGCATCGAAATCCCGTACAGCAGGAAGCCGGATGCCAGCGCGCCAAGTACAAAATACTTCATCGCCGCCTCGGTCGAAACCGCGTCGCTACGACGCAGCGCAACCAGCGCGTACAGCGACAACGACATCATCTCCAGACCGATGTAGATCGACAGAAAGCTATTGCCGGAAATCATTACGAACTGACCGAGCAACGAGAACAGGGACAGCAGATAAAACTCGCCACCAAGAAGTTCGCCGCCGACCATGCCGCGGTCGTTCACATACCCGCGCGAATAGATGATCGTCAGGATCACCGCCACGCACGAGAATATCTTCAGCAGATTGCCCATCGGATCGGTGACATACATGCCACTGTAGGCGTACTGCGTCGCGCTGCCGAAATCCGCAACCGCAATCGCACCAGTAATCGCGACCGCAGTCAGGGTCAGGAAATAGGTCAGATCTCGCGTCGGATTTTTCTGCGACGCGTCGACCAGCAGAATCACGCAAATCGCGATTGCCAGGAAGATTTCAGGGAGGGCCGCAGCCAGATTCAGGTTTTCCATCATTTCGTCGTCGCTATGTTGCGTTCACTGCCTCAGCAGCACCCTACTTCAGCTTGGACACGGATACGTGCTCAAGCAGATTGGACACGGATACCTGCATGACGTCGGTAAACGGTGCCGGGTACA
>JAEZHR010000143.1 GCA_023416415.1 Pseudomonadota bacterium | reverse complement strand
CAGCAGGTGGAAGGCATCACGCGCAGCGTCGGCATGCACGCCGGCGGCGTGCTGATCGCGCCCGGCAAGCTGACCGATTTCTGTCCGCTCTACACGCAGGGCGGCGATGCGGGCGTGGTGTCGCAGTACGACAAGGACGATGTGGAAGCCGTCGGTCTCGTGAAGTTCGACTTTCTGGGTCTGACCACGCTGACCATCCTCGATCGCGCGGTGCGCTACATCAAGCAGCTCGATCCGGCGATGGCGGATTTCGATCTGGCCAAGCTGCCGCTGAACGATCGCGCCTCCTACGAACTGCTGACCAAGGCCAGGACGGTTGCGGTGTTCCAGCTGGAAAGCCGCGGCATGCAGGGCATGTTGAAGGATGCGCGCCCTGACCGCTTCGAGGACATCATCGCGCTCGTGGCGCTCTACCGTCCCGGCCCGATGGACCTGATTCCCGACTTCTGCCGACGCAAGCACGGCGAGAAGTTCGACTACCCGGACCCGCGAACCGAAAGCATCCTGTCCGAGACCTACGGCATCATGGTCTACCAGGAGCAGGTGATGCAGATGGCGCAGGTCATCGGCGGCTACTCGCTCGGCGGCGCGGACTTGCTGCGCCGTGCGATGGGCAAGAAGAAGCCCGAGGAAATGGCCAAGCATCGCGAGCTGTTCCGCGAGGGCGCGGCCAGGAACGGACTGTCGCAGGAAAAGGCCGACGAGATCTTCGACTTGATGGAGAAGTTCGCCGGCTACGGCTTCAACAAGTCGCACGCGGCCGCCTACGCGCTGCTGTCGTATCACACCGCCTACCTGAAGGCCCACCATCCGGCCGCCTTCATGGCCGCCAACATGTCGCTCGCCATGGACGACACCGACAAGGTGAAGATCCTGGTCGAGGATTCGATCGACGTGTGCGGCCTGACCATCCTGCCGCCGGACGTCAATCTCTCCGACTACCGCTTCACGCCGGTCGGCGAGCCGGGCAAGAAGGCCATGCAGATCCGTTATGGCCTGGGCGGCATCAAGGGTTCCGGGCAGAACGCGATCGAGGCGATCATCGCCGCGCGCGAGTCGGGCGGACCGTTCAAGGACTTGTTCGATTTCGTCATGCGTGTCGACAAGAAGCAGATCAACCGCCGCACCATCGAAGCCCTGATTCGCGCAGGAGCGATGGACTGCTTCGGCGTCGATCGCGGCGTGATGATGGCGACCGTGCCCTACGCAATCGAATGCGCGGACCAGGCGGCGGCTTCGGCCAACCAGGTCAGCCTGTTCGGCGATGAAGGTGCGGACACCAACACGCCGCATGAATACGCGAAGGTCGCACCGTGGAGCGAGAAGCAGAAGCTGACCGAGGAAAAGCAGGCGCTCGGCTTCTATCTCTCCGGCCATCTGTTCGATGCCTATGCGCCGGAAGTGCGCCGTTTCGCCCGTACCAAGCTCGCCAGCGTGGAGCCGTCGCGCGACCCGCGCCTGCTGGCCGGCATCATCAGCGGGGTGCGCACGCAGATGACCCAGCGCGGCAAGATGGTCATCGTCACCCTCGATGACGGCACCGCGACCGTGGACGTGACCGTCTACAACGAGCTGTACGATCCGAATCGCAATCTGTTCAAGGAAGATGAATTCCTGGCAGTGCAGGGCAAGGTTTCGGAAGACAAGTTTTCGGGCGGCCTGCGGGTAACGGCAGAGCGGGTCATGGACATCGCCGCCGCGCGCGAAGCCTTCGCCAAGGCACTGCGGGTGGCGATGAACGGCCAGGCCGATGCGCGCCGCTTGCGCGAGCTGCTTGCGCCCTATCAGCAGGCAGGTGCCGGCTGTCCGGTGGTGCTGCAGTACACGCGGGAAGGGGCGCTGGGCGAATTCCGTCTGTCCGACGAATGGCGGGTGCGCGCCGACGATGCGCTGCGTGCGCGGCTGGGCGAATGGCTCAGCGCGGAGAACGTCTGGTTCGAGTACTGATCGCGCCGGATCTCAGCGCATCTTCAGCTGCGCGACCTTGAGCCGGCTGCGCAGCCTTTCATGCAGGGCGAAGCGGAGCGGTGGCGCATCGGCCACCCCGGCGAGCAGCGCCGGCTGCACCAGGTTCGCGTCGAAGCGCCGCATGACCGCCTCGGGGCTGAAGCGTTCCGAGTAGGCGTCCCAGTCGCGCTGGGCCATCCCCACGCGATCGAATTCCATCAGCAGGCGAAGCAGATCGCTCGCACCCGTGTAGGTCAGCGCCCGTTCGCCGAGCACCAGCAGGTGGTTGCGGTCGCGTGACTTCGCATAGGTCAGCACCGGCCTGTTCAGCACCGAAAACTCCGCGCAGGCCAGCCCGAACGATTCCCCGACCTGCCTGCCATGCAGCATGGCGTCTGCGGTCCGGATGAAGCGGACCTTGTACTCGGGATTGCTGGAGCCAGGCAGGAACAGCACGCGCGGGTGATCGATGAAGGGGGCGATGTTCAGGAACACGAAGTACAGGTCCGCACGGGCCTGCAAGGCCTGCGGAACCGCGTACTTCTTCACGAACTCGAGATCGAAGCTGCCCGCCCCGCCATGGCAGGCGAACACCGTGGCGTCGGGCGGAATGTTCAATTCTTCACGCAGATCCTGCGGCATCCCTTCCGGCAGCGGCGGCAGGTGCACGATGTGGGGGACCGCTGCGATGCGCCCGTTCGTGCAGGCGTTGGCAAGCCAGTCTGAAACGAAGGCGTAGGCCGCGCCGTGCACCTGGTCCAGCGCGGTCGGAAACACCGCGTGCACCATCGTGGGCACGCATGTCGACACCTTTCCATCCCGCTTGCCGGCCTTGATGCAGTAGAGCAGATCGGCGCCGTGCTCGCGTGCCACGGCGTCGACCTCAGAAAAGTCCCGGTACGGAATGGTCGGAAACTGCGCGCTGAATTTCTGAATGACACTTGCGTCGTTGTGCGGACTGTTGCCGTCATACACGACAACCGACGCGTTTCCCAACAGCTCCCGGTTGAAGTACGCGTAGTCGTAGAGCGCGATTTCAGTGCCGCGCAGCGAAAGCTGATTGCTGTGAAAGACGATTTTCATCGGTCCGTGCCGGATGTGCGAAGGGCGCTGCTTTTCGCGAGGAGCAGCGCCATCATCAAGATGAAGAAATGGCTTTCCCGCGAACTCCACATCGGCGAATTGAACAGGCTGTCGACGGCAAGCAGTGCCGTGAAGCCGAGCAGCAGCGTGCGCGACGAGCGATTCATGTCACGCAGGGCGACGACAACCAGGGCGGCAATGATGGCGACGTAGAGCAGCATGCCGGCGAAACCATGGTTGACGCCGAACAAGAGATACTGATTGTGCGGATGCCAGCTGTAGATTTCGCACCACTCCGGCTTCTCGACGATGTCGCATACCTTCGTGTGATAGGCGCCCGTGCCCCATCCGAAGAATGGCCTGTCGCTGATCAGTTCGATGCTGGTTCTGTAGTTGTAGAGGCGATGCCCGATCGAGGACGTGTTGTCGGTTTCGCTTTGCCTGGCTTCCGCGATCGCCTGCTCGAAGCGCTCGGTCATGGCCGGGGAGGTGGCTGTCGCGGTCGCCAGCGCGATCGTGGCTGCGGCAGCGCCGATGATGGCAGTCCGGCCACGCAGTACCGACAGGGCGAAGAGCGCCAGCGCCGCCATCAGCAACACGACCCCGGTCCTGCCGTAGGAAAGGTGGGTGATGCTTACCGCCGCCAGCAATGCAATCACCACCGACGCGCCGCGCCGCCACGGATTTTTCTGTTCAGTGGCATCGACGAGGCAAAGCAGCACGAAGAAGGACATCATCACGTTCTGCGTGATGTAGTCGCCGATGACATGGTGGGTCAGACCCCAGCCGGGTGTCTGGGTAGCCGACCAGGGAAGAACGAACCAGACGTTCAGCCAGGTCGACGCGAGGATGAACAGCATTGCCGCAGCGAAGGCATGCAGGCATCGCCGCTGCCAGACGGGATCGACCAGTACCGAAAAGAGAAGCGGAACAAGAAGCAGCTTGGCGTACTTGCCCACGCTTCTGCCTACGTCCGGCCAGGGCGCGGAAGAGTAGCTGATGCCGATCAGGACCAGGCCATACAGCGCCAGGATCAGCAGCGGAACAGGATTGCTTCGAATGACGGCCCAGCGCTCGGCGAAGCTCCCGCTGACAAGCCAGGCGAGCATGAACAGCACGATCAGGGTATTGGCAAGACCCAGTGCGACCGGGAAGGCCAGGAAGGCCAGGGTGGCGAGGATCAGCGTGACTTGAAGGGCGCGGGATTGAAGGGGGCGGGTCATTTCTTTTCTTTTGCTGGACACCAATCGATTGTCAACGGGCCGGTCGCGCAGTCAGGCTGGCCGGGTCCATGCGGGGGCTTACTGATGGCGCGCTGCGGCCTGGCCGTGCACCTGTGTGTCGTACTTGACCGCCACATAGCGGAAGAAGCACTCCAGGGCGATGAAGAAGCAGAACAGGAACCCCTCGGCGCCGCACAGGAAGCCGCGCTTGAAGACGTACAGCCGCAGGAAGATGGCCAGTCCCGATCCGGCGCCGCGCAGCACCCCGCCGCGCTTGCCCGCCTGCGCGCGTTTGGCCGCGCCCAATTGCACATACTGCGCCATCTTGTTCAGGCTGCCATAAATGGTTTCGCGCGAATGGTGCAGTACCTTGGCCTTGAACTTTCGCACGGGACGGGGGCCGCCATGCATTTCCGCCTTCTCGTGCACCAGCCCGGAAAATTCGCGGATCGATGCCGTCTTGTACATGCGCTTGGCTCCGCCGCCATCGCTCATGCGGTCCAGACGGCGGCCGAAGGCGACCTGAATCCATTGGATTTCCCAGATTTCATCGCGCCCGCCGGCCACGACTTCCATGATCTCGCGTTGCAGTTCCGGCGTGATCTGCTCGTCCGCATCGAGGAAGAAGATGTACTCGCCGCGGGCGTGCTGAAGCACGCGGTTGCGCTGGACCGCAAAACCTTGCCAGTCGGGATGGACATACACCTCGGCCCCGAGCTCGACGGCGATTTCGCGCGTACGGTCGGTGCTCCCGCTGTCGACGACGATGACCTGGTCGGCAAAGCGCGCACTTTCGATGCAGGCGGCGATGCGCCGCTCCTCATTCATGGTCAGGAT
>JAEZHR010000420.1 GCA_023416415.1 Pseudomonadota bacterium | reverse complement strand
ATGTAGACCTCGGGGTGGCCGAAGAACCAGAAGATGTGCTGGTACATGACCGGGTCGCCGCCGCCTGCCGCGTTGAAGAACGAGGTGCCGAAGTGGCGGTCGGTCAGCGTCATGGTGATCGCTCCTGCCAGAACCGGCATGACCGCGATCAGAAGGTAGGCAGTAATCAGCCAGGTCCAGCAGAACATCGGCATCTTCATCAACGTCATGCCCGGTGCACGCATGTTGAGGATGGTCACGATGATGTTGATCGCGCCCATGATCGACGACGCCCCCATGATGTGCACGGCGAAGATCGCCATGTCCATGCCCGGGCCCATCTGCACCGTCAGCGGTGCATACAGGGTCCAGCCTGCGGCAGTGGCGCCGCCCGGCACGAAGAAGGAACCGAGCAGCAGGATCGCGGCCGGCGGCAGCAGCCAGAACGAGAAGTTGTTCATGCGCGCGAACGCCATGTCGGATGCACCGATCTGCAACGGAATCATCCAGTTCGCGAAACCGACAAAGGCCGGCATGATCGCGCCAAACACCATGATCAGGCCGTGCATGGTGGTCAACTGGTTGAAGAACTCCGGCTCGACCAGTTGGAGGCCGGGCTGGAACAGCTCGGCACGAATACCCAGCGCCAGCACGCCGCCGGACATCAGCATGATGAACGAGAACCACAGGTACAGAGTGCCAATGTCCTTGTGGTTGGTGGCAAACAACCAGCGCCGCCAGCCATGGGGATGGTCGTGCGCGTGGTCGTGAGAGTGATCGTGTGCGTGATCAACGACAGTGGTGCTCATATCAATCTCCAGATTCAATTACTTGCGCGCCGCCAGCACTTCAGCCGGTTGGACGATGTTTTCCTCAGCCTTGTTGCCGAAGGAATTGCGGGTGTAGGTGATCACGGCAGCGATTTCGGTGTCGTTCAGCTGTTTGAACGAGGGCATGCCCTTGCGGCCGTTGAGCAGGATTCCGATCTGTTCGGCACGCGGACCGGTCACGACGTCCGAGCCGGCCAGCGCGGGGAATGCAGGTGGCACGCCTTTGCCGCTAGCCTGATGGCAGGCGACGCAATTTGCCTGGTAGACCTTTTCGCCACGCTTTGCGAGTTCATCGATGGTCCATGTCTTGTTGGGATCGTCGGCGGCGGCGGCCATTTCCTTCTGCTTGGCCGCAACCCACTGGGTGTATTCCTCGTCGGTGACGACATGCACTTCGATCGGCATGAAGGCGTGTTCCTTGCCGCACAGCTCGGCGCACTGGCCGCGGTAGACACCGGTCTTCTCCGCGCGGAACCAGGTATCGCGCACGAAGCCGGGGATGGCATCCTGCTTGACGCCGAAGGCTGGAATCATCCAGGCATGAATCACGTCATTGGCAGTGGTGACGATGCGGATCTTCTTGTTGACCGGCACGACCACGGGATTGTCGACTTCAATCAGGTAGTTGGTGTTTTTCTCGAGGTTCGCGTTGTAGATCTGTTCGCGCGGAGTGGACAGCGCCTGCAGGAAGGAAATGCCTTCGCCCTCGCCCTTGAGGTAGTCGTAGCCCCACTTCCATTGCATGCCGGTGGCCTTGATGGTGATGTCGGCGTTGGAGGTGTCCTTCATCGCAACCACGGTCTTGGTGGCGGGCAGCGCCATGCCGATGACGATCAGAAACGGCACAACCGTCCATGCGATTTCCACGGCGGTGCTTTCGTGGAAGGTCGCTGGCTTGTGACCGACCGACTTGCGGTGCTTCCAGATCGAATAGAACATGACGCCGAAGACGCCGACGAAGATCGCCAGGCAGATCACCAGCATCATGTTATGCAGGGAGTAGATCTCTTCGGCGATCCGGGTGACCGGCGGCTGGAAATTCAACTGGCGCACGGCCGGACCGCCGGGACTGTCGGAGACCGCCCATGCCGGCATACCTGCCGCCAGGAGCGACACACCGAGCATCGTGGATTGAAGGCGCTTCGCAAGTTTCATAATTTCCTCAAAACCTTTAATTGGAATTCCGTCCATCTTGTCACTACTGGCGCGCCGCATCGGCGGCAGCCGCGCGTGCATCGCGCCCGGCAGAAAGCCCTCATGCGCCCGGCCTGCACCGCGTCCCATCATCACGCCTGCGGCGCAGCGCAGCACAGCGCTCGAGCCTTGTTTCAGACGCAACTTGGCACGTATGCAAAAGTCACGAAGTATAAGACTGAAGGCAACGATGCAGCAAGTAAAAGTCTGTCCTACAAGAAACTGTAAAAGGTCAGAATTTCTTGGCTCGCCACCCTCTTTGAATTTGCTGCGACGCAACTCTTTGAGTGGCATCAAGGGTGGCGGCAACAGAGGAATGTAAGCCTTTGTCCTACGGGCGACCGCCGGAGCTCTTCCGATCGAATCGAATGATGGCCTCGCCGCTGGAAGTGGTGCGCGGCGCTGGTCGGAAGGCATGGCCGTACACCACTTCGCAGGTTAGTTGCAATCGTCCATCGGGGCCGCGCCCGGCCTCGAGCGCCTCAAGCACGCGCAGCCAGGCCTTGCGTCCGATCAGGCCGCGGCGGCGCGTGGAAAGCGGATTGCCGCCCCATGCGCGCACGTCGGATAACAACTTGTCCGTGGAGTCGTATGTAATCGTGATGGTCTCCATGTCCATGACGGGCGTGGAGAAGCCGACGTCGACGAGCATGTCGCCGAAATCGTGCATGTCAACGAAATCAAGTGCGTGAGGATGACCGTCGAGGACTGCAAACGCCGCTCGCAGTTCCTTGAAGGTATCCGGCCCGAAACAGGAAAACATGAGCAGGCCTTCAACCCGCAGCACACGCCGCCACTCGGCAAATACGCGATCTGGTTGTGGATGCCAGTGGAGCGCAAGGTTAGACCACAGCAGATCGAGCGATGCGTTGGCCAGCGGCAAGTTTGCAAAATCCGCGCAGAGCAACGCTGCATCGGGTACCCCGGTTTTGCTGCCGGCAGGCACAAGGCGCCGCAGTACCCGCTGCAGCACCGAACTGGCATCTTGCTGCATCCGCGCGGCATCGGCGAGCATCGGTGCCGCCGCGTCCAGACCGATCACCTGCGCCCGATCATACCGTTCCTGCAGCAACGCGAGATCGGCACCCGTGCCGCAGCCGGCATCAAGTATTTGGCGGGGGTCGAGCCGAATCAGGTTCAGGCGCTCGTGCATGCGTGCAGCGACTTCGCGGCGCAGGAAATCGGCTTCGGCAATACGCGCGGGATGGGCGAATAGGCGGCGTACCCGCGCGAGATCGATGGGGCCGCTGGCCGGGCCGTTTGACTGGGAAACTGACAAGGCGAATCCGGGGGTGCTGGGTGAGATAATGCGCAAGTCTACACCTCAACGTCCACCCGCCCGATGCTCCCCCATCCGCGCCCCTGGAGCCTGCCCAGGCAACTGCTTGCCGGCCTGCCCTCCCTGTTGCCGACGTCCTGCGCGCTCTGCGGTGTCGATGCACAGCGGGCCATCTGCAGCGACTGTCGGACCCAGTTTCTGAGCGCACCGGTCACGCGTTGCAAGAATTGCGGGATCACCGCCAATGGTACGCAGTGCGGTACATGCCTTGCCCACCCACCCCGCTTCGATACCACCATTGTCGCCTGCGATTACACGCCGCCGCTGGATCAGCTCGTGCTGGCATTGAAGTTCGGGCATCGCCTTGAACTGGCGCCACTACTCGGCAGCATGCTGGCCGAAGCGGCGCAAACGCTGCCGGCAAAGGAACGACCGGCATTGCTGGTCCCGGTACCGCTCGGACCGCGCCGACTGATCGAGCGCGGATTCAACCAAGCACAGGAGATCGGCCGCTCCTTGGCGCGCGCCTTGTCGATTCCGCTCGACGCACGCCTTTTGCAGCGCCCGCACGATACCGGCCCGCAATCACTGCTACCCCTGAATGCGCGGCGCGCCAACGTTGCCGCCGCATTCGCTGTGCGGAAAAATCTGGACGGCTTGCACGTTGGTCTGATCGATGACGTGATGACTACCGGCGAAACCTTCAACGCAGCAGCAGCGACCCTCAAACGCCACGGCGCTGCACGCGTAACCTGCTTCGTGTTCGCACGTACTCTGCCCCATTGAAAGGAAAGCACTCTTGTTTCACGTCGTCCTTGTCGAACCAGAAATCCCCCCGAACACCGGCAACGTGATTCGTCTGTGCGCAAATACCGGCGCTCAGTTGCATCTGATCGAGCCGCTCGGCTTTGCGCTTGACGACGCGCGGCTGCGCCGCGCCGGCCTGGATTATCACGAGTATGCAAGCATGCGCGTACACCGCGACTGGCAGGCCTTCATCACCGCGCAGCAGCCTGCCCCGCAACGCATGTTCGCCCTGACGACGCACGGTTCCACGCCGTTCGCAGAGGCCAGTTTCCGTCCAGGAGATGTCTTCGTGTTCGGGCGCGAGACGCGAGGATTGGATCCCGCCTTGCGTGACAGCTTTCCGTCCGCGCAGCGCATCCGCCTGCCAATGCGCGCAGGCAACCGCAGCATCAATCTGTCGAACGCGGTGGCGATCGTGGTCTACGAGGCCTGGCGGCAGAACGGATTCATGGGTGCCGCCTGAATGTCCTGCAAACGGGATGCTCAGACACAGGATCGTCTGACCCTTTCCAGCAAGGCACTCGTCGAGCACAGATGCTCGAAGGGAATGGACTCCACCCGGCCACCCTGGGCGAGAACTGCGCGTCCTTCGGGAATTGCGCGCATGTCGTAGTCGCCGCCCTTGACGTAGACATCGGGCCGCACTTCTTCAATCACCGCGAGCGCATTGTCTTCTTCGAAGGCGATCACCAGGCTCACGGATTCCAGCGCCGCGAGCACGGCCATGCGGTCTTCGCAGCCATTGACCGGCCGATCTGCGCCCTTGCCAAGGCGACGCACGGAAACATCGGCATTTACCGCCACAACAAGAGACGCGCCCAATGCCCTCGCGCGCGCCAGGCAACTGACATGACCACGATGCAGGATGTCGAAGACGCCATTGGTCAGTACCAGCGGACGCGGCAGGGAAGCGACGCGAGCCGATAATTGCGCGCGCTGGCAAAGCTTGGATTCGAATTCGATCATCGGCACAAACAAAAAAGCCGCAGGCGGTCAGGCCTGCGGCTTTCGGTTCGGATGCCAGCGCAGCGGCGATCAGCCGGCCGTTTGCAGATTGCCCTGCCCCAGACGCGCGCTGACTTCCTTCCGATAGCGATTCAGGTCCTGTACCGAATCGAAGGTACGCTCGAACAGCAGCGACATGTTGTGCAGAATCCGGTCCACCACCTTCTTCTCCCAATCGCTGTCAAACTTGATCTGCATGTCCAGCCAGCGTTCCAGCCAGGTCGGATCGGGCAGGCGGCTTTGCACGGTGTCGTTTGGGAACAGCTTTTCGTTGACGTGCAGATTGGTCGGATGCAGCGGCTTGTCGGTGCGTCGCGCCGATGCCATCAGCACACCGATCTTGGCAAAGGCCGCACGTGCCTGATCGCCGACTTCGTTGAGCGCTTTCTTCATGTAGCGCAGATAGGCGCCGCCATGGCGCGCCTCGTCCTGGCTGATGGTCTTGTAGATATGCTTGATCACAGGCTCGGTGTGCCATTCCGAGGCACGGCGATACCAATGATTCAACCTGATTTCGCCGCAGAAATGCAGCATGAGGGTTTCCAGCGGCGGTGCCGGGTCGAACTCGAAGCGCACGTTGTGCAGTTCCTCTTCGGTGGGCACCAGTTCCGGGCGGAAACGACGAAGGTATTCCATCAAGACCAGCGAGTGCTTCTGCTCTTCGAAGAACCAGATCGACATGAAGGCCGAGAAATCACTGTCGTCACGATTGTCGCGCAGGAACATTTCGGTCGCCGGCAGGGCCGACCACTCGGTGATCGCATTCATGCGGATCGTTTGCGCCTGTTCGTCGGACAACTTGGAAGCATCGAACTGGTCCCAGGGAATATCCTTTTCCATGTCCCAGCGGACTTGTTCCAGCGATTTGAATAGTTCGGGGTACAGCATCACGCACCTTGAGAATCGAGTAAGTGCCTGATTTTATCAAAGAAATCCAGGACTCCGCGGGCGCAGCCGGATCCATCGCGGATTGCCGGGCGCACTGCGTGAAGGATTGACAAAACCATGCGCGAGAAGTGCCTGAGTGTGTCCAACCTCAAACTTGCGCAGCACGCGACCGAAGCGGCAAGCGCTCGCAGGCTTCGAAGATGAGCATGCCGCAGATCATGGAGGCGGCGAAGATCCAGCCTTCAGGCAACCCCGCACCGAGCAGCACGACGGCTGGCCCCGGGCAGATGCCGGCCAAGCCCCAGCCTACGCCAAACAGCAAGCTTCCCCCCGCCAGGCGCTTGTCGATGCGGGTTGCGACAGGCATTTGCATCGGCAAGCCGAGGAGAGACAGCGAGCGCCGGCGCGCCCAGGCGAAAGCGAATACAGCAATCCCGATGGCGCCGGCCATCACCAGCCCCAGCGAGGGATCCCAAGAGCCGGCAATGTCGAGAAAGCCGAGGACCTTGGCCGGATTGGCCATGCCAGCCAGCAACAAGCCGACGCCGAAAATCAGCCCTGACAAGAATGCGAAAACGGCGTTCATACAACACCTCCCAGTACATGGCGTACAACGAAAACCGTCACGACACCGGCGCCCATGAACAGCAGCGTCGCGACCAGCGAGCGCGGCGAAAAGCGAGACAGTCCGCACACCCCATGACCGCTGCTGCAGCCGGAACCATAGCGGGTGCCGACACCGACCAGCAAGCCAGCGACCACCAGCACCGGGGTCCCTGCTTCAATGCGAATCTCCGGCATGCCGAAGACAAGCGCGTACAGCGACGGTGCCACAAGCAAACCAGCGATAAAGGCCACGCGCCATCCGGCATCCTTGAACGGGGAACGAAGCAGGCCGCCGAGCACCCCGCTGATGCCGGCGATGCGTCCGTTGAACAGAATCAGCAGGGCCGCCGCCAATCCGATCAGTCCACCACCGGCTAGCGCAGCCCATGGCGTAAAAGCATTCCAAGCGATCGTCATCGCGCGCCTCCTTTAGGACAGTAGAGGTCATACAACATGCCGAGCAAGGCCAGCACTTGCGGGTCGGCAACCGAGTAATAAATGCGCTTGCCCTCGCGCCGCGTGCTGACCAGGCCTTCATTGCGCAGTACGCCCAGTTGCTGGGATAGCGTCGGCTGGCGGATGTCGAGTGCCTCTTCCAGCTCGCCTACCGAACGCTCACCCTGGCTCAGCTGGCACAGGAGCAACAATCGATCTTCATTCGACAGGGCGCGCAGAACGCCGCAGGCGGTGCGCGCCGCCACGCGCATCAGTTCCGTTTCCATGGGCGGGTGAATTGCTTCCATTCAAATCTCCAGATCCGACTGGAACACAATATACCACATGATATAATGTGTCTCAATATATTATCGGAGCATGAAATGATTCACCCCGTTCCTCTGATCGAAGCCTTCTACGATGAGGTTACCGGCACGGTTTCCTATGTCGTGCATGACGGCGAGCGCGCCGCCATCGTGGACCCGGTACTCGATTTCGATCCGAAATCCGGTCGTACGCGCACCGTATCCGCAGATCGCGTGCTCGCGCATGTCAAAGCCAACAGCCTGGCGGTGGACTGGATTCTGGAAACCCATGCCCATGCCGACCATCTCACCGCCGCCCCCTATCTGAAGGACAAACTCGGTGGTCAAATCGCCATCGGCACGCAGATTCGCCGGGTGCAGACCGTGTTCAAGACCTTGTTCAACATGGAACCCGAGTTCGCGGATGACGGCTCGCAGTTCGACCATCTGTTCGCCGACGGGGAGCGCTTCCGCATCGGCGCGCTAGAAGCTCAGGCCATCTGCGTGCCTGGTCATACGCCTGCCGACATGGCTTACCGCATCGGTGATGCCGTGTTCGTCGGCGACACCATGTTCATGCCCGACGTTGGCACCGCGCGCTGTGACTTTCCAGGCGGCGATGCCCGCACCCTGTATCGCTCGATCCGCCGCCTGCTTGACCTGCCCGGCGACACCCGGCTGTACATGTGCCACGACTATCCGCCCGCCGGACGTGCAGCGGCATGGGAAACCACGGTGGCAGAACAGCGCGCGACGAACATCCACGTGCACGACGGGGTGTCTGAAGAGGATTTCGTACAGTTGCGCAACGCGCGCGATGCGACGCTGGCAATGCCGGTGCTGATCTTGCCTTCGATACAAGTCAATGTCCGGGCCGGCCACCTGCCTCCAGCCGAAGACAATGGCGTGCACTATCTGAAATTGCCGGTCAACGCCTTGTAGCCTTTACGCTCATCCAAGCACGACCAGGAACACGGGCATGACGACATGCATGGGTGGCGGGCCGTCGCCGGTGGACCCGGCCAATGCGCTGACGGCATCGAAGGACGCAACGCGACCCGAGGCTGATCCGGGCTAGGCCACGGGAGCGCCGGGTGCTCCCTCGCCCCCTCGATGCGTGCCGCTGGCACGGAATACGACCGGTGTCACTCCAGCCACTTTCTTGAAAAAGCGCGTGAAGTAGGCTGGATCGGCAAAACCCAGCTCGTAGGCCAGTTGCGAAACCGGCGCCGCGGTGAAGATCAGCCGGCGTCGCGCCTCCAGCAGCAGGCGCGCCTGGATCACGGCGAATGCAGTGCAGCCTGCTTCGCGCCGGCAAAGACGGTTCAGGCGGCTTTCCGTCAGGTTCAGTGCCTGGGCGTAGCGCTCCACCGGCCAATGCTCGTGATAGTGGGCATCCACCAACTGCCGGAAGCGCCGCATTCTTTCGGCATGCCGCTCGTGCGTCGGATCGACCGCGCGCCGCGCCAGCTGTTCTCGCACCAGCAGCAGCAGCAATGCACGCACCAGCCAGACATACATGCGCGGGCTGCCAAGGCCTGGCTGGGCGAATTCGTCCGCCAGTTGAACCAGCAGGCCGCGCACGCGCTGCGCAAGCATGCCGTTGTCACGCGCCAGCGGCGTCACCACTGCGTCGCTGCGCAGGGCCGAGAACGCCTGGGCCATGTCATCCCCTTCACCCGAACCGGCCACCCCGGCCAGACCGCCATCGTCGAGCGTGAGCACGTAGCCGTCGGTGTGCGGCATGAACTTGAAGGCATGCACGACGCCCGGAGGAATGATGACCGCCAGCGGCGCCGCGTACTCCTCTTCCTCGCTGTCCAGCCGCACGCGCGCGGCCCCCGAAAACACGAACAGCAACTGGAACAGTCCCTGATGAAGGTGTGCGTCGATCTGCCAGTTGCGCGCGGCGCTGCGCGCGGAAATGGCTTCGACGTGCACGAATTCGCGCCCCACTGCGGCGTGCGCCTCGCCATACAGGGAAAAGGTAGGAACGGGAAGATTCATAGGGAAGGCCGCGTTCGGATTTTGCAATCATTTTGCCCAAGATCAGTTCCGAATCCGTGCGCGACGTCGGAAAAGTACAAGCGATCGTCATTATTGTCCATTCATCGGCGGCGCGCTCGCCTCTATTCTTGCAACGTCCCGTCGCAGGACGAACCAAAACCCAAGGAGACCCGGTGCCACCTCGCGTCACGCCGGAACGCCTGCATACGCCAAGGCCGCTACGCCCTGGCACCCCGGAAATGCAACACAAGGAGCAAACATGAAAACCCAGATCGGCATCATCGGCGGCGGTCCGTCCGGACTCTGCCTGGCTCTGCTGCTCAGCAAAGCCGGCGTCAAGAGCGTGATCCTCGAGCGTCAGACCCGTGAATACGTGGAAGCGCGCATCCGCGCCGGCATCCTGGAACAAGGCATGGCCGACCTGATGCGCAAGGCCGGCGTCGGCAAGCGCATGGACAAGGAAGGCATCGTCCACGACGGTATCGTCCTGACCTTCAACGGCCGCAGCGAACGCATCGACATGGCTTCGCTCACCGGCGGCCAGCAGGTCATGGTCTACGGCCAGACCGAACTGACCAAGGATCTGTACGACGCCGTGGCCATGGACCCAAACGTCACGCTCATCTTTGAAGCGCGCGACGTCCACCCGCAAGGCTTCCTCGAAGGAAAGCCGCGCCTGGAATTCGTGCACAACGGCGAAGCCGACGTGGTCGAGTGCGACTACATCGCCGGCTGCGATGGCTACCATGGCGCTTCGCGCGCTTCCGTGCCGCGCGACATGATCACCGAGTACGAGCGCATCTATCCGTTCGGCTGGCTGGGCCTGCTGTCGGACACGCCGCCGGTGCACGAAGAGCTGATCTACGCCAACAGCAAGCGCGGCTTCGCGCTGTGCTCGATGCGCTCGCATACGCGCAGCCGCTACTACGTTCAGGTCGGCCTCGACCAGAAGGTGGAAGACTGGTCGGATGACCGTTTCTGGGACGAGATCCGCCGCCGCCTGCCGGCCGAATACGCCGACAGGATGGTGACCGGCGCTTCGATCGAGAAGAGCATCGCTCCGCTGCGCAGCTTCGTGGCCGAGCCGATGCGCTTCGGCTCGATGTTCCTGGTCGGCGATGCCGGCCACATCGTCCCGCCGACGGGCGCCAAGGGCCTGAACCTGGCCGCCTCCGACATGTACTACCTGTCGACCGCGCTGATTGCCAAGTACAAGGAAGGCCGCGACGATCTGCTCGACCGCTACTCGGAAACCGCGCTGCGTCGCGTCTGGGCTGCCGTGCGCTTCTCGTGGTGGTTCACCTCGATCATGCACAAGTTCAACGAAGACCCGATCGAGCACAAGATCCAGCTGGCCGAACTCGACTACCTGATGAGCTCGACCGCCGGCAAGACCACGATCGCGGAAAACTACGTCGGCCTGCCGTTCGACCCGACGTTCAGGTAACGCTCTGACTTCGCTCCCGCGCGCCTGCGCGGGAGCGTTCAAGCAGCATCCTCTCCGCCCGCTTCTGCGCCGGGCGAAAACATCCTGCGGCGTCCACGCCTCGCGCATTCCCTTCCCGACAAAAATCGAAACGACGGCGTTTTCTGCCGCTCGTCGGCCAGATCGCAACGTTTGTTTCTTTCAGGCATGACACCCATGCTTGTCCGAACTACACTTTCCGCACACTTTCCGGGGGATATATGCGAAACGGAAGATCAGTCCGAGGATTCACCCTGATCGAGGTCATGATCGCGGTGGTTGTCGTTGCCATCCTGGCATCCATTGCCGTTCCGAGCTATCGGGACTACGTCACGCGTTCACGCATTCCTGACGCAACGTCCGTTCTCGCCACCAAGCGGGTGGAGATGGAACAGTGGTTCCAGGATATGCGCACCTACGAAGGTGCGCCGGCCTGCACTGCGACAAGCAACAGCAACTTCACCTTCGACTGCTCCGTTGCCGCAAGCGCAACGGGATTCACCCTGCGCGCGACCGGCACCGGCTCCATGACGGGGTTCGAATACACGATCGACCAGAACAACGCCAAGTCAAGCACCATCACTGGCGTTTCCGGATGGAGTGGGAATGCCGACTGCTGGGTGGTCGCGAAGGGCGGGCAGTGCTAGCACGTTCGTCAGCGCGGCATGGATTCACCCTGATCGAGATGATGGTCGGGCTTGCCGTGCTCGCCATCCTGCTCGCAATCTCGGTACCGAACTTCCAGATCTTCCTGCAGAACAGCCAGATTCGCACCGCAGCGGACGCGCTCCTGAACGGCTTGAACCTGGCCAAGGCGGAAGCCGTCCGGCGCAATACGAATGTTCGCTTCACCCGTGATGGCACCGCCTGGACTATCGAGTGCGCCACTGCCATTGACGACAACGACGGCGATGACGTGCCCGATTGCCCCGGATCGGAGCCCGATGCCACCACGCCTTCGCACATCCAGCATCGCCCTGCGGCGGAAGGTGCGGCCCAGGCAGCGGTTGACGCCGACGACGACGAAATCGTCTTCAACGGGCTGGGCCGCGCGTCCTTTTCCTCCGGCGGCAGCGCATCCGCTTTCGACATCACGCATGCCTCCGGTGCCGCCTGTGCCGCGGATGGCGGAGCCCTGCGCTGCCTTCGCGTCATCGTCACGCTGGGAGGCATGATTCGAATGTGCGACCCGGCACGCGCGGCTGCCGACCCACAGGCATGCTGACCATGTCCAGACCACTCGCCCCGATCCGCAAGCCGCTCCAGGCGCAGGCAGGCATGATGCTGCTGGAAGGCTTGCTGGCCATCCTGATCTTTTCCATCGGCGTGCTCGCCATCGTCGGCCTGCAATCGGTTGCGACGAAACAGGTCACCGATGCGCGCTATCGCACCGAGGCCAGCGTCCTCGTCGAACAGCTGCTGGGAGAAATGTGGGCAACGGGTGATCGCTCGGTCTCCGCATTGCGTGCGCGCTTCGGAAGCGATGCGCAGGATGTCGAAGATGCGGGCGATGGCTATCAGACCTGGCTCGCCGAAGTCGAGCGCGTACTGCCGGGTGTCGTGGATACGCCGGTGAACTACCCGTCGGTACACGTCGACGATCAAGGAACCGTGACCGTGGCCGTCTACTGGCGTGCGCCGACGGATCCGGAAGAGATCGTGCGGCGCCAGCATGTCGTGGTCACGCGTATCGTCGCGCAGGCCCTGCCGTAGGAGGAACCGTGACTCGCTCACATCGATACGCACCCATTCGTGCCCGGGGTATCGGCCTTGTCGAAGTGATGGTCGC
>JAEZHR010000352.1 GCA_023416415.1 Pseudomonadota bacterium | reverse complement strand
CCCGCAGCAATCGCGAGATGATGCGCATTGCATGGCTCGATGCCCAGGGCAAGCTCGTCTTCGCCAGCGATGGCAGCCGGATATCGCTGGACAACCTGTCCGCCTCCTCACGCCTGGCCTCCGAGCGCGCGCGCGCCACGCATACCCCGCAGTACGCACCACCTGCGCCACCGCCGGGCATGGATCGCCCCGTCCTGATGGACTACCACGTGCCGCTGTTCTCCGGCGAACAGTATCTGGGCAGCCTCATCGTCACCTTTTCGCTTGCGACCGTCCTTGAGCAGATGGTCCCGTGGTGGTTCGCTCAGGAAAACGAGATCATGCTCACCGACCGCGACGACCACGTGCTGGCCCGGCGCGCGGCCGGCGGCGGAGGGCGCGGCGTTTACACGCATTCGCGCGAACTGCACCTCCCCTACGCCGAAATCACGCTGCGCACCGACAGCGTCAAGAGCGCGCCCAGGCTGCTGCCCAATCTTCTGGTCGGCTCGGTGATCGCGCTCTCGCTGGGGCTGATCTGGAGTCTTGGTGCATTGTGGAAGGACATCAATCGTCGCATCGCGGCCGAAGGTGCCCTGCGCGAGCAGATGGCGTTTCGCACCGCCATGGAAAACTCCCTTGTCACAGGCTTGCGCGCGCGCGACCTGAACGGACGCATCACCTACGTCAACCCGGCCTTCTGCCGCATGGTCGGCATGCGAGCTGAAGACCTGATTGGCAGCGAGCCGCCAATGCCGTACTGGACACCGGAAGTGGAGGCGGAATACATGCAGCGCTTCGTCATGCCGCAAGGCGGTGCCATGCGCTTCCCGGGCTTCGAGACGGTGTTCCGGCGCAGTGACGGCAAGCGCGTTCCGGTGCTGATTTTCGAGTCGCCGCTGGTCGACCATACCGGACGCCAGACCGGCTGGATGGGATCCATCCTCGACATCTCAGAGCGCAAGCGCTACGAGGAACTGAACCGACGCCAGCAGGAGAAGCTGCAGTCGAGCGCGCGCCTTGCAACCATGGGCGAAATCGCCTCCACGCTCGCGCACGAGCTGAACCAGCCGCTGGCCGCCATCTCCAGTTACACCACCGGTGCCTACAATCTGCTCGACAGCCCCGCCGCGCGCGAAGGGCGGCTGGACATCGACCGGCTCAAGGAGGCGCTGGAAAGGGCCAATGCGCAGACCCAGCGCGCCGGCCAGATCATCCGCAGCGTGCATACCTTCGTGAAGCGGCGCGAGCCGAGCCGGGAGCGGGTCGACCTTGCGCAGTTGATCAGCAGTGTCATTCCGCTGGTCGAGCTGCAGGCCAACCCGTGCTTCGTCACCATCCAGACGGAACTCGAGGAAGGTCTGCCGCCTGTGCTGGCCGACCCCGTGATGCTGGAACAGGTGCTGTTGAACCTGACCCGCAATGCAGTCGAGGCCATGCAGGACGTGCCGGTGGCACGACGCGTGGTGCGCATTCGGGCCGCGCGCGACCCGGTCGCGCCAAACAGCGTGAGCGTCGACGTCATCGACCATGGCCACGGGATACCGGCCGAGGTCGGTGAGCGCTTGTTCTCGCCCTTCTTCTCCACCAAGGCCGAAGGCATGGGCATGGGCTTGAACATCTGTCGCACGGCGATCGAATTTCACGGCGGGAGCCTGGGGTATTCCGACAACCCCGGCGGTGGCACGATCTTCCGCTTCTCCCTGCCCGTTTCCGCGCCTGATTTCCCCTTGCCGGGCAAAACAGTAGCGGAATCACCCAGCTTCGAGGGAGAATAGGCGCGCTTTGGCAAGCTGCCTGGCACGCCATCACCAAAACAAGAATGCCCTCACGGCATCATCGGGGACACTGCATGCTTCACATAATCGATGATGAAGAAGTCATCCGCGATTCACTGACCTGGCTTGCGCATTCGCGCGCCATCCCGGCCGCCGCCTACGCCAGCGGTGCAGCCTTTCTCTCTGCGCTCGATGCCCCCCCGGCGTTCGACCCGCAAGGCGAATGCCTGCTGCTCGACGTACGCATGCCCGACATCAGCGGCGCCGTCCTGTTCGACACACTGGCCGCGCGCGGGCTGACCGGTGTGATGCCGGTGATCTTCCTGACCGGTCACGGCGACGTGCCGATGGCAGTCGACAGCCTCAAGCGCGGCGCCTTCGATTTCTTCGAGAAGCCATTCAACGACAACCGGCTGATGGACCGCGTGCAGGAAGCGTTGGCGGCATCGCGCGCGGCCGGCGACCAGGCAGCGGTGCAGGCGCGTCTGGACCTGCTGTCGGCACGCGAACGCGAAGTGCTGAACCTGATCCTGGCCGGGAAGATCAACAAGGTGATCGCCGACGAACTTGGCATCAGCATCCGCACGGTCGAGGTGCATCGTTCGCACATCTTCGACAAGATGAACGTCAAGACGGCTGTGGAACTGGCGCGCCTGCTGAAGTAGCCCCTGCGCGCGCGGGCAAAGCCCGGTAACATTGCTCGCCTTTCCCAGCAGCAACCGCCATGTCGATCGTCACCATCCTGTTCCCGGATTTCGCCCTGATCCTGCTCGGCTTTCTGCTGATGCGTCATACGGACTGGGACATCGCATTCTGGAACGGGCTGGAAAAGCTGATCTACCACTTTCTCTTCCCGGCCCTGCTGTTCTACACCACCGCGCGCACGCAGTTCGACTTTGCCAGCACAGGACGCATGCTGCAGGCCGCGCTGGTCACGGTCTTCGCCGGCATCGCGCTCGGTTGGCTGGCACGTCCGCTATTCAAGGCGCCGCCGATGATTTTCGAATCCGGAGTGCAGGCAGCCTTCCGTTTCAACTCCTACATTGCACTGGCCATCGCATCGCGCCTGGCGGGCGATCAGGGGACTTCATTGATGGCACTGATCATCGGCTTCGCGGTCCCGCTGTGCAACATGGCGGCCGTGCATGCGCTGGCACGCAAGAGCGGCGGCCTGCTGCGCGAACTGGCGAAGAATCCCCTGATCGTCGCCACCGCCTGCGGCATGGCTTTCAATCTGCTTGGCCTGAGCATGCCCGAGATCGTCAGCGCCACGCTCTCGCGCATGGCCAATGCCTCGATCGCGCTGGGCCTGATCGCCGTCGGCGCCGGCCTCAAGCTCTCCGGCCTGCATGCGGCCAAGGGGATGGCGTCTTATTTTCTGGCGGTCAAGCTGATGGTCCTGCCCGCGCTCACGCTGCTGGTGGGTCGTGCGCTTGAATTGCCGCCTCTGCAACTGCAGACCGTGGTCGTCTTCGCTGCCCTGCCGACCGCATCCAGTGCCTATGTGCTGGCCAGCCGCATGGGCGGCAATGGTCCGTTCATCGCCTTCCTGATTTCGGCCAGCACGATGCTGTCGGCGCTGACCATGCCGCTATGGCTGTCGCTGGCGCGCTAGCTACCGTGCTGGGCGAGCGCCCACTCGACATGCTCGCGCACCATTTCCGAGGGATGTGACAGTCGCGTGTGCAGCGCGGCCACTACCGCAGGCTCGCCCCGCTGGTGGCGTGCCTCGTTGCCGAGCGCAACGGCGATGTTGCGCAACCAGCGTTCATGACCGATGCGTCGGATCGGACTGCCTTCCAGGCGCTGATTGAAATCAGCCTCGTCCCAACCGAACAGGTCAATCAGGCGGCCCCGGTCCAGCCCGTTGCGCACGGCGAAGTCGGGGATCGTGGCGGACTGCGCGAACTTGTTCCAGGGGCAGATCAGCTGGCAGTCATCACAGCCATAAATGCGATTGTCCAGCAGCGGACGCAACTCGACCGGAATGCTGCCCTTGAGTTCTATGGTCAGGTAGGAAATGCAGCGCCGCGCATCGAGGCGGTAGGGGGCGAGGATGGCGCCGGTCGGGCACACGTCGATGCAGGCGCGGCACTGGCCGCAATGTGCAGTCGCCGGCGCATCGACGGGCAGAGGCAGATCGGTGAAGATCTCGCCGAGGAAGAACATCGAACCGCCTGCGCGATCGAGCAGCAGTGTGTGCTTGCCGCGCCAGCCAATGCCGGCCTTGTCCGCCAGCGCGACTTCCATCACCGGTGCCGAATCGGTAAAGACGCGATAACCGAACTCTCCGATTTCGGCAGCGATGCGCGCGGCCAGCTGCTGCAATCGCGCGCGCAGCACCTTGTGGTAGTCACGCCCGCGGGCATAGACCGAAACGACAGCCGCACCCGGCTCATGCAGGCGTTTCAGCTCGCGCGCACGCCAATCCCCGTCCGCACCCGGAAGGTAAGGCATGCGCACACTGATCACGCGCATGGTGCCCGACACCAGCTCGGCGGGACGCGAACGTTTCGTCCCGTGGCTTGCCATATAATCCATCTCGCCGTGCATGCCGGCTTCCAGCCAGGACGTAAGGCCGGCTTCGGCAGATTCGAGCCGCGTGTCGGCGATGCCGAGTTCGGCAAAGCCCAGCTCGCGACCCCAAGCCTTGATTGCCGGCACCAGCGCGTCCAGCCGCTCCTGCGAGAGCTCCATTGCCACCCGAATTCCTCAAAATAGCCATTCTACGAGATGCGCCACTTCGAAACCCGTCTGCCTGACGAAGCTGCCACGCAGGCCTTGGGGGCGGCACTGGCACAGGCGCTCGCTCCCGGTCTCGTCATTTACCTGCACGGCGACCTGGGCGCCGGCAAGACCGCGCTCACGCGCGCCCTGTTACACGCCGCCGGCCATGCGGGCAAGGTAAAAAGCCCGACCTATACCCTGGTCGAACCGTACACGATCAACCTCGGCGGCGAGTCGGTCGAGGTCTTGCACTTCGACCTGTACCGGCTGGCTGACCCTGAAGAATTCCTGGATGCAGGCTTTCGCGAGCATTTCGACGGACGCGCGATCTGCATCGTCGAATGGCCGGAAAAGGCCGCCGGTGTGTTGCCATTGCCTGACATCAACATTCTTCTGAGCATCATTGGCAGCGGTCGTGGGGTAGAATTGACGGCATTGTCCGAGCAGGGAAGTCAATGCCTCGACCGACTGAAGTTCCCCTCCAGCACCTGACCCCGAAGATGCGCCGCGTTCTCCTCAAAACGGGCGCTACCCTGCTGTTCTCCGTCTTCGCCCCGCTGCCCGCCCGTGCGTCACAGATTCTGGCCGTGCGCGCCTGGCCCGCGGAGGACTACACGCGCGTGACGCTGGAAAGCGACATCGGCCTGAAGGCCACTCATTTCATCATCCGGAATCCGGAGCGCCTGGTCGTCGACATCGAAGGACTGGAGCTGAACGCGACGCTCAAGGAGCTGATCGCCAAGATCCAGCCGAACGATCCCTACGTCCATCAGGTACGCATCGCCCAGAACCGTCCGGGCGTGGTGCGCCTGGTGTTCGATCTGAAGGAAGAGATCGACCCTCAGGTCTTTTCTCTCGCACCGGTGGGCGAGTACCAGCACCGGCTGGTGTTCGATCTCTATCCGACCAATCCGCCGGATCCGATCGCCGCCCTGATCCGCCGTGGCGAGTGGGACCGTGCACCGGCGGCAACCCAATCCACCCAGACCGCGCAAGCCGACCAGGTCGAGCAGCCGGAGACAAAGCCGCACACCACACGCATGCTGACCATCGCACTCGATCCCGGCCACGGCGGCGAGGATCCGGGCGCAATCGGACGTCGCGGGACGCGCGAAAAGAATGTCGTGCTGGCCATCGCCAAGCGCGTGAAGGCCAAGATCGAGCAGCACCCCAACATGCGCGTCATGCTCACGCGCGACGGCGACTACTTCGTGCCGCTGCATGCGCGCGTACAGAAAGCACGCAAGGTGCAGGCCGACCTGTTCGTCTCGATCCATGCCGACGCCTGGGTCGAACCCCATGCGCGCGGTTCCTCGGTCTTCGTGCTTTCCGAAAAAGGTGCGTCGTCAACCACCGCACGCTGGCTGGCGAACAAGGAGAACGCCGCCGACCTGATCGGCGGCGTCAACATCAAGTCGCACGATCCGCAACTCGCGCGCGTGCTGCTCGACCTGTCCACGACCGCAC
>JAEZHR010000340.1 GCA_023416415.1 Pseudomonadota bacterium | reverse complement strand
GATCAAGTCCGGCTTCGACTACAAGATGTCGGTCGAAAAGGCCTACTCCACCGACTCCAACATGCTGGGTGCCACGCACGAAGCATAGGATCTGGAAGAGCTTTCCACCGGCATGAAGATTGTTCAGCCCATCATGGGCGTGGCCTTCTGGCGCGACGACGTGGAAGTCAAGCGCGAGGAAGTCACGGTACGCTTCGAGGAAGGCCGCCCGGTCGCACTGAACGGCATGACCTTCGCGAATGCGGTCGACCTGATGATGGAAGCCAACCGCATCGGCGGTCGTCACGGCTTGGGAATGAGCGACCAGATCGAGAACCGCATCATCGAAGCCAAGAGCCGCGGTATCTACGAAGCTCCGGGACTGGCTCTCTTGTTCATTGCCTACGAACGACTGGTGACCGGCATCCACAACGAAGACACGATCGAGCAGTACCGTGAGAACGGCCGCAAGCTCGGCCGCCTGCTCTACCAGGGCCGCTGGTTCGACCCGCAGGCCATCATGCTGCGAGAAGCCGCGCAGCGCTGGGTGGCACGCGCGATTACCGGCGAAGTCACGATCGAACTGCGCCGCGGCAATGACTACACCATCCTCAACACGGAATCGCCGAACCTGACCTACGCCCCGGAACGCCTGTCCATGGAAAAAGTGGAAGACGCCCCGTTCACGCCGCAGGATCGCATCGGTCAGCTGACCATGCGCAATCTCGACATCGCCGACACGCGCGAGAAGCTGCGCGTCTACGGCAACGTCGGCCTGCTGAATTCGGATTCCTCGGTCGCGCTGCCGCGCCTGACCAAGAACGACAAGAAATAAGAAAAACCATCATGAGCACACAATTCGACAACGTCTCCGTCATCAAGAAGGCCAACCTCTACTTCGACGGCAAGTGCGTCTCGCACAGCGTGCTGTTTGCCGACGGCACGAAGAAGACGCTCGGCGTGATCTTCCCGTCCTCGCTGACCTTCAACACCGGCGCACCGGAAATCATGGAACTCAACGCCGGCAAGTGCCGCGTGCGTCTGAAGGGTGAACAGGAGTGGAAGACCTACGAAGGTGGCCAGCAATTTGAAGTGCCGGGCAATTCCAGCTTCGACATCGAAGTCATCGAAACGCTCGACTACGTCTGCCATTTCGTGGGCTGATCGCCCTCGATGCGTCCGCTGCCCCGTCTCGTGCGGAGTAGCGGACCGAGTTTCATACGAATACCGGCTCCGGCTCCAGCCGCACACCGAATTTCTTCAACACATCCGCCTGGATGGCGGCCGCCAGATCCATCACCTCGCGTCCGCTCGCGCCGCCGCGATTGACCAGCACCAGCGCCTGCTTCTCGTACACGCCCGCGCGTCCGAGACTTCTTCCTTTCCAGCCGCACTGATCGATCAGCCAGCCTGCCGCCAGCTTCCACCGGCCATCGCTCTGCGCATGGCCGACCAGTTGCGGAAATTGCTCCAGCAAGGCGGCACGTTGCTCGTCACTGACCACGGGATTCTTGAAGAAGCTCCCGGCATTGCCGATCACGGCGGGATCGGGCAGCTTGCGGGTGCGGATTGCGATCACGGCGTCACTGACCTGCAGCGCAGTCGGCCGGGAGATGCCTCGTGCCGCCAGCTCCCGTTCGACGTCCGCGTATTTCAGGTTTGGCTGCCAGCGCTTGGGCAGCGCGAACGTGACGTCGAGAATGACCATGCGGCCGTGAAACGCGTGCTTGAAGATGCTGTCGCGGTAACCGAAGTGGCAGTTCTCCCGGTCGAGCACCAAGGTCTCGCCGCTCGTCATGTCCAGCGCCGTCAGCGAGTGAAAGCGGTCCTGCAGCTCGATGCCGTAGGCGCCGATATTCTGGATCGGAGCAGCGCCGACGCTGCCTGGAATGAAGGAGAGATTCTCCAGTCCGGTCCAGCCCTGCTCCAGCGTATGGCGTACGAAACCATGCCAGTTCTCGCCAGCAGCCGCCTTCACGAGATGTGTCGACTCATCCTCGCCCACGAGTGCGATGCCGCGCGTGCACATGTGCAGCACAAGTCCTGGAAAGTCGCGGGTCAGCAGCAGGTTGCTGCCACCGCCGAGCACCAGACGCGGCAGCACCGAAAGCGCCGGATGCGCACGTACCGCCAGCAGCGCATCCGGCGTGTGAACCGGCAGATAGGCGGCTGCGCGTGCGGCGATGCCGAAGGTATTGAGCGCGTCGAGCGGATGGTCGCGGCGCAGGTCGGGCAGATCGTTCATAGGCCTCGAATTATAGGGGTGATCGACGGACATTCGAGACAGGGGTCGCGGCTGGTCTCCCTCTGCCATGTCGGCTAGAATGCGCCGTTAGTGCAATTGCAACCAACATAGAGAGTTCCCATGCCATCGTTTGATGTCGTTTGCGAAGCCAACACCGTTGAAGTGAAGAATGCGGTCGACCAGGCCAACAAGGAAATCTCCAACCGCTTCGACTTCAAGGGCAGCGATGCCCGCGTCGAACAGAAGGAGCGCGAGCTGACCGTCTACGCGGACAGCGACTTCCAGCTCAGCCAGGTCCGCGAAGTCCTCACCTCGAAAATGACCAAGCGCAATGTCGACGTGCGCTTTCTCGACATGGGCAAGATCGAGAAAATCGGCGGCGACAAGGTCAAGCAGCTCATCAAGGTCAGGAACGGCATCGAGACCGAAGATGCCAAGAAGATTGTTCGCCTGGTCAAGGACAGCAAGATGAAGGTACAGGCCAGCATTCAGGGTGACGCCGTGCGCATCTCCGGTGCCAAGCGAGATGACTTGCAGTCCGCCATTGCCCTGCTGCGCAAGGAAGTGACCGAACTTCCACTGGACTTCAACAACTTCCGCGACTGAATACGTGCGCCTTGCAGCCGTCCTGCTGACCTGCACCGCAGCGCTTGTCGCAGTCCCGGCGCACGCGACCGATGTGAGCGTGGTCGGACTGTTCCGCGACAAAGCGGTGCTGGTCGTCGATGGCGGCAAGCCGAAGACCTATGCAGTGGGGGCGAAGATCGCTGACGGCGTGCGTCTGGTGGCGGTGTCCGTTGCTGACGCCACCATCGAAGTCAATGGAAAGCGGGAAGCGATCGAGATCGGCGGGCACGTGAACCGTGCGCCGACTACGCGCAGCAGTGCCACGCTGCAGGCGGATGCGCGCGGGCACTACATGGTCAACGGCCAGATCAACGGAGGCACCGCGCAGATGCTGCTTGACACCGGTGCCACCCTGATCGCCTTGCCTGCACGTGACGCCTTGCGTCTCGGCATCGATTACAGGAAGGGCACTCCGGCTACCGTAAGCACAGCCAATGGCACAGTGCCGGTGTACAGGGTCAGGCTGGACCGGGTCAAGGTCGGGGACATCGAAATTCTCGGCGTCGATGCCGTGGTGCAGGAACAGGGTCTGCCCTTCATCCTGCTCGGCATGTCCTTCCTGAACCGCACCGAGATGCGCCGCGAGGGCGAGCGCATGGTGCTGACCAAGCGCTACTGAGACGCGCCGCGATTCACAGCGAAACGCGCCGAAAAGGCAGCGAATCGCGGCACACTTCGTTCCCTGCGCCCTGTTATTCCTCTTCCTCGGCCTTCAGGCGGCGCTCACGAACCGCCTGCGCCAGGCCCTCAAGGATGCCCACGCTCTCGTCCCAGCCGACGCAACCGTCGGTAACCGACTGGCCATAGGTCAGCGCCTTGCCAGGCACGAGATCCTGACGACCGGCGACGAGGTGCGATTCCACCATGACGCCGGCAATGCGCCCATCTCCGGCGGCGATCTGGCGCGCGATGTCTGCGCAAACCGGCACCTGGTTTTCCGGCTTCTTGGAGCTGTTTGCATGCGAAGCGTCGATCATCAGGCGCGAAGCCAAACCGGCGGCGGTGATGTCCTTGCAGGCTGCATCGACACTGGCGGCGTCGTAGTTCGGCGCCTTGCCGCCCCGCAGGATGATGTGGCAATCCTCATTGCCCGCCGTGGCGACGATGGCCGAGTGCCCCCCCTTGGTGACGGACAGGAAATGGTGCGGCTGGGACGCTGCCTTGATCGCGTCGATGGCGATCTTGAGATTGCCGTCGGTACCGTTCTTGAAGCCGACCGGACAAGACAGGCCGGAGGCCAGTTCCCGGTGCACCTGCGATTCCGTGGTGCGCGCGCCGATCGCCCCCCAGCTGATCAGGTCCGCCACGTATTGCGGGCTGATCACATCGAGGAATTCGGTGCCGGCCGGCAGCCCCAGCTCGTTGATGTTAAGCAGCAGCTCGCGCGCCATGCGCAGGCCGTCGTTGATGCGGAAGCTGTTGTCCATGAAGGGGTCGTTGATCAAGCCCTTCCAGCCGACCGTGGTGCGCGGCTTCTCGAAGTACACGCGCATGACGATTTCCAGATCGGCGGCGAAACGCGCGCGTTGCTCGACCAGACGCCGTGCGTATTCCATGGCAGCCGTGGGATCGTGAATCGAGCACGGCCCGATGACCACCATCAGCCTGTCATCCTGACCGTGCAGGATGCGATGCAATGCGGTACGGGCACCAGCGGCCGTCGTACCCGCCTTGTCGGTGCAGGGAAATTCGCGAATCAGGTGTGACGGCGGAATCAGTTCCTTCATTTCGCGAATGCGAAGGTCATCAGTGCGCGGCATGGTGAATCTCCGATCTAGTTGAAAAATGTCCTTGAAAACAAAAAGACCGCCATCGCTGGCGGTCTTTTTGAGAAATTCGGTTTGAGCTCTTTTATTCGCGCGCTGACCGCTTTTCCACCGCCATCGGGTTGGAATAGCCAAAAAAGAAATAAAAGTAAAAGCGCGCGAAGCTCATGAATCCGGGTGTTCCTTTTTTCGGGTGCCGACAATAGTGCAATAAGCCGCGCGATTTGGCAAGGGGCACGAAACAAAGTTCAGAAAAAGACATGTTTCATGCGCAAGTTATGCAAATAGCGCACGCAATCAGCCGCTTCGCTTGAGCACCAGCGCAAACAG
>JAEZHR010000246.1 GCA_023416415.1 Pseudomonadota bacterium | reverse complement strand
TGCCAGGCATAGCCGAGCATGAACATGTTGGTGGCGATGGCATCGCCCATCAGGGCGGTGGCAACCTAGCCGGCCTCGACGAAATCGACACGGTCTGCGCCGCAAGCGCCGCGGATGTCGTTCTCGGCCTGTTCGCCCGGGAATTGCCAGTTGGGGTTTTTCACAAAGGCGGCAGTCGGTGCCTTCGTGGAGTTGACTGCAACATGGGTGCGTCCCTCGCCCATGCGCGACAGTGCGTCGCGGCTGGCGGTGACGATCAGATCGCAACCGATGACAAGATCCGCTGCGCCGGTGCCCTCGCGCGTGGAATGAATCAGCTCCGGCGAATCGGCCAGTCGCACATGCGACAGCACCGGACCTCCCTTCTGCGCCAGGCCGCTCATGTCCAGCACCGAGCAGCCCTTGCCTTCGGCATGCGCGGCCATGGCGATGATCTGTCCGACCGTGACCACGCCGGTACCGCCGATGCCCGTCACGAGAATGCCGTAGGGATTTTCGGTTGAAGGCAGCGTCGGCTGTGGCAGTTTGCTGCCGTCGAGGATCGGCAGCTTTTTCGCGCCGGCATCGGCGCCCACGCCTGCCTTCTTCGGCTTGCGCAACTGCCCGCCTTCGACCGTGACAAAACTCGGGCAGAAGCCCTTCACGCAGGAGAAATCCTTGTTGCAGGAAGACTGGTTGATCTGGCGCTTGCGGCCGAACTCGGTTTCCAGCGGTTCCACCGACAGGCAGTTCGACTGTACGCTGCAGTCGCCGCAGCCTTCGCACACAGCTTCGTTGATGACCGCACGCTTGGCCGGATCCGGGTAGGCCGGCTTGCCGTCCGGACCGATCTTCTTGCGACGGCGGCGCTTTTCCGAGGCGCAGGTCTGGTCATAGATGATGGCCGACACACCCTGCACTTCGCGCAGTTCCTTCTGTACCGCATCCAGTTCGTCGCGGTGACGGATGGTCACGCCCGGTGCCCAGTTCACGCCGGCCGGATACTTCTCCGGCTCGTCGGTGACGACCACGATGGGATTCACGCCCTCGGCCGCGATCTGGCGCGAGATCATCGCCGGATCGAGTGGCCCGTCGACGGTCTGACCGCCGGTCATGGCCACCGCGTCGTTGTAGAGGATCTTGTAGGTCATGTTGGCCTTGCTCGCCACCGCCGCGCGAATCGCCAGCAGGCCGGAATGGAAGTAAGTGCCGTCGCCGAGATTGGCGAAGACGTGCTTCTCGTCTGTGAACGGCGCAAGGCCGGTCCAGGTCACGCCTTCGGCACCCATGTGGGTGAAGGTGGCCGTGCGACGATCCATCCACAGCACCATGTAATGGCAGCCGATGCCAGCCAGGGCTCGCGAACCTTCCGGCACCTTGGTCGAGGTGTTGTGCGGGCAGCCCGAACAGAAGTGTGGAATGCGGTCCTTGTTCGGATCGGGCCTGCTGCTTCCAGCCTTGAGCACGGCATCCTTGGCTTCGAGGTAGGCCACGCGCTCGCGCATGCGCTGCGCGATCGGCTGGCCGTCAAAGTATTTGGCAATGCGCGCCGCGATCGCGCGTGCGATCTGGCTCGGATTCAGTTCATAGGTCGCCGGCAGCAGCCAGTTGCCGTGACCATGACGATGGTCGCCGCTCCATTCGCCGGTATCGTCGAACTTGCCGACCACGCGCGGGCGAACGTCATCTCTCCAGTTGTACAGCTCTTCCTTCAACTGGTATTCAAGCAGCTGGCGCTTCTCCTCGACCACGATGATTTCTTCCAAGCCCTGCGCGAATGCGCGCACGCCCTGGGCTTCGAGCGGCCAGGTCATGCCGACCTTGTACAGGCGGATGCCGATATCCTTTGCCACCTGTTCGTCGATGCCAAGATCCGCCAGCGCCTGGCGCGTATCGAGGTAGGACTTGCCGGCCGTGATGATGCCGATGCGCGGGCGCGGGCTGTCCCATACGATGCGGTTGAGCCGGTTGACGCGCGCGTATTCGAGCGCCGCATACCACTTGTGGTTGTTCATCCGCGCTTCCTGCTCCAGCACGGCATCCGGATAGCGGATGTTCAGGCCGCCGGGGGGCAGTTCGAACTCGGTCGGAATGACGATGGGCATGTGCGGGTCGAGTTCGACCGAAGCGCCGGACTCGACCACGTCGGTCACGCACTTCATCGCCACCCACAGGCCGGTGTAGCGCGACATTGCCCAGCCGTGCAGGCCGTAGTCCAGGTACTCCTGAACGGAGGCCGGATACAGTACCGGGATGCCGCAAGCCTTGAGAATGTGCTCGCTCTGGTGCGCGGCGGTAGAAGACTTGGCGGCGTGATCGTCACCGGCCAGCACCAGCACACCGCCGTGCTTCGCTGTGCCGGCCATGTTGGCGTGCTTGAAGACGTCGCCGCAGCGGTCCACGCCCGGTCCCTTGCCGTACCACATGCCGAACACGCCGTCGTACTTCGCGCCCGGAAAGAGGTTGACCTGCTGCGTACCCCAGATCGCGGTCGCGGCCAGATCTTCGTTGACGCCCGGCTGGAACTTGACGTGATGCGCTTCGAGGTACTTGCGCGCCTTCATCGCCGTCATGTCCACGCTGCCGAGCGGCGAGCCACGATAGCCACTGATGAAGCCGGCGGTATTCAGGCCTGCGCGCAGGTCGCGCTGGCGCTGCATCATCGGCAGCCGGATCAGGGCCTGGGTGCCGGTGATGAAGGCACGCCCCGACTCCAGCGTGAACTTGTCGTCGAGAGTGATGTTTTCCAGCGACTTGCGCTGTTCGGGGGTCAGTGGTGCATTCATTTCGTCTCCGTCCAAAAATCGTGTCTTTGGTACTGCGCCTGCTGGATGGGGCGGCAATCCTTTTGGGATGCCATCGCCCGGCATTCACAGAGTATGCCTGCCCGGCTTTTCCTGCAGAGCGGCTTCCGGGGCATCCATGGTGTCGACTATAGGCAGAGCACGCCGGTTCGTAAAATGAATTATTCTTGCATCCGCTATTCGATTTTCGAATACCGCCCCCCCCTATGGCCTATCCCGACATTTCCACGCGTCACCTGCGCTATTTCCTTGCGGCAGCCGAAACCGGGCAGTTCTCGCTGGCCGCGCACACGGTCCACGTTTCCCAGACCGCCATCACCAACGCAGTGGCGACGCTGGAGGGCTTGCTCGGGGTGCGCCTGTTCGACCGCCATCCGCACGGCGTGACGCTGACTGCCGAGGGTCATCATTTCGTGCGTCATGCGCGTCATGTGCTCGATGCGCTCGACGATGCACTGCGTACGCCGGTCTTTCGCACCTACGACATCGCCGGCGAGATCCGCTTGGCCGCCACATACACGGTGATGGGCTATTTCCTCGCGCCCTATCTGGAACGTTTCCAGCGCACCCATCCGCATGTGACGGTAAAACTGTCCGAAATGCGCCGCCCCGCGCTGGAAGAAGCGGTAAAGACCGAACAGATCGACGTGGCCATCGCGGTGGTTCCGGCCGCCCCCTTGTCCAGGGGACTGGACATGGAAACCATTCTGCGTTCGCGGCGCCAGTTGTGGACAGCGGAAAACCATCCACTGAGCTCGGCGCAGGAAGTTTCGCTGGCCGAGATCGCGCGTCACCCGCTGATCCAGCTCACCGTCGATGAAGCGGGCGCTTCCTCGAAACGCTATTGGGCCCAACGCAGACTCACGCCGAACGTTCTGCTGGAAACGGAATCGATGGAAGCGCTGCGCACCTTCGTGGGACTGGGTCTGGGCGTGACCATTCTTTCCGACCTCGTGTTTCGTCCATGGACGCTGGAAGGCCGGCGCATCGAATCGCGCCCGATTGCAGACGTCGTGCCGCCGATGGAAATAGGCATTTTGCGCAAGTCCGCACGCCGCCCGGCACCGGCTGCACTGGCCTTCGAGCGCTTCATCACCCTCGCCTGCGCGGCAGGTGTTACATGACTTCACGCCGCTGTAACAGCGGGTAAATCGCATGGTGCGTACGCGGTGGCGTTCGTACATTGGACCGGACCGCAGCCTTGCTGCACCGTTCCTTCCCGATACGAGCACTGCATGCGTTCCACTTCCCTGCTCATGGTCGCCTCCGCCATCTTTGGCAGCAGCCTGGCGATCGCCCAGTCTGCAATGGCGCCGGATACGGAAAAGGCCAAACCGGCCGCCCTGGCCACGCTCGGCGAACGATTTGCGGCGGCCGATGCCGATGGCGACGGTGCATTGACGCGCGATGAAGCCGAGCGCGGCGGTCTGTCCAAGCTCCTCCGACATTTCGATCGCATCGATGCCGACGCCGACGGCAAGATCACGCGCGAGGAAATGCGCAAGCTGTTGCGCCATCGACCGACAACCTGACCCCTGGTCCGCTGAGCGCACGGGTTGCACGCCACCTGCTGTTGATTCCGTCACACTGCCCCAAGGCAGACCTGCGCGACAACCCGGTTCGGTGCAATGTCTTCCTCGCCTGGCAACAGCGTGTCGGCAGGAAATTCCGGCAAGTCTTTCAGGCGCGCGTAGACCGGTGCAAAATCGGGCGCGGTCTGCTCGAACAGTTGCCGGAAGTCGTCGATGACGAAGTACGTTTCCTGGTAAGAGTCGATCTTGTAGAGCGTGCGCATCGTGCGTTCCACATCGAGCGCGATGCGGCGCGGTTGCGGACTGTTCAGGCAGTAATCGATCTCGCCACCGGAAGAAAGGATGCCGGCACCATAGACTCGCAAGCCTTCATCGGTGCGCAACAGGCCGAATTCCACCGTGTACCAGTACAGGCGCGCCAGCAGCTCCAGGCCGCCACATTGCAGCGCCTTCAGTCCGCCCAGCCCGTACTGCTGCATGTAATCGGCGAATACCGGGTTAAACAGCAGTGGAACGTGACCGAAGTAATCGTGGAAGACGTCCGGCTCCACGATATAGTCGAACTCCTCCGGTTCGCGCAACCACACCGTGACGGGAAAGCGCCGATTGGCCAGATGCTTGAAGAAGGTCAGCTCCGGCACCAGCCCCGGCACGGCGACGAGCTGCCACCCGGTGGCCTTGTACAAGGCTTCGCTGGTACGCTCGAAGCGTGGAATTTCCAGCGCGGCATCCATCTTGCGCAGGCTTTCGATATAGACATCGCAGGCGCGCCCCGGCAGGAGCTTCGCCTGACGTTCGTAGAGGCGGCGCCACAACGCATGCTGCTGCGGCGTATAGGCCCCCCAGTCCTGGCGAACGACGTAGTGCCCGTCGCACTGGCTGTAATCGCCGCGCAAACGCCCACCGTCCGATTTCTCCTGCAATGTTTTGAAGAATTCCGCCTGGTCTACTGCCGTTTTCATGCCTGTCTCCTTGGAGCCCAATGCTGCATGGGCCGACGCGCGTGCAAGACAGTATAGGCATGCCGGTCAGGCATTAGATTGCAAAATATGCTCGACCTCAGCCAATAGTGGCAATATTATTGCTTTTTCTATCACGCAGAGGGCAGAACATGCCAAAAATTCCCCTCGACAAAACCGACCGCAATATCCTGTCCGTCCTGCAGCAGGACGGGCGCCTTTCGAACCAGGAGATCGCAGACCGGGTTTCGCTCTCGCCCTCGCCCTGCCTGCGGCGCATCCGCCGGCTGGAGGAAAGCGGCTTGATCCGGCAGTACGTGGCGCTGCTTGACGCCGAAAAGATCGGCCTGGGCTTGCTGGCCTATGTGAACGTGCGGCTGGAGCGTCATGGTGACGCAGGGGCCGGTCGACGCGCGCCCCGCTCGGACTTTGCGGCTGCGGTGGCGGAATGGCCGGAGGTGGTGGCCTGCTATGCGATGACGGGAGAGATGGACTTTCTGCTGCGCGTGCACGTGGAAGACATGGAGCACTTCTCGCATTTCATGATGGAAACCCTGCTCAAGCATCCGGCCGTGCTGGACGTAAAGTCGAGCTTCGCGCTGCAGCGCATCAAGGACACGACGGCATTGCCCTTGTGACCGCGTATCCGGTTAGCGCCGCGTACGCGGAAGCCGCCGCCACCACTGGCGCGCCAGACGCGAATGCGCCTTGAAACTGTAGTCGAAGCTGGCCATCTGTTCGTCCACGGCTTCACGCATCACGCTGGCCGGATCGGGCGGCTGCAGGCGCAGGAAGGCGTTGGCTTCGCCGTACTCGAGGTGGATTTCCATGCCTGCCCGACGAGCGATATGCATCATTACCTGGTTCGAGGCAAGGCAATGCATGACGAGGGTATCCACATCGTGGTTGCGGCAGTGGACTGCGGCGCGGCGGAACAGCTTGTTGCCGATACCCATGCCGCGCGCGTGCGGGACAACCGATACGCCGAATTCGGCCAGCATCGTCTTCTCGGTAGCCGCATGCAGCAGCGGCAGCGATTGGCGCGGCACGAATGCCAGGTGTCCGACACCGACCAGCGCCAGATCCTTGTCATAAACGCCGAACACGGCATCGCGTGAAAAATCCAGCGTCTGCACGTAACGGGTGATGGTTTCATCCGAAACCGGTGCGCCGAAGCGCAGCACGCGGTCTTCCGGCGCCAGGTCGAGGAAATGCATCAGCAGGCGGCGCCGGTCGCGTCCGGACAGTTCCTTGACGCGCACCGACCCCGATCCCGGGCCGCCTGAACTGCTCAGGGAATGCCGCAAGGAACTGGAATGATCGGGAATCATAATGCCTCCTGTTTGCAGGGCATGCTGCATTGCACAAGGAGATTGTAAACGATTGCCCCGACTCTTGTTGCACTGCACTTACGGATGGGGACACTGCTTGATCCTGCTCACCGCGACTGTCTCCTGACTGTCTCCTTTACGCTGCAATGCCGGGAGCAGCTTTCCTGCATTCACCCCCCTACCGCCGAAGCCACGGCCGCCACCCGCGCGGCGTGCACGGCCTGCGGAATGTTCTGAGGAGCATTGGCATGGCGGCGAGCCACGGCACCGGCATCCACCGCGCGGGCGGCTTCAAGCGCATCCAGCAAAAAGTGGGCTTGCGGAAACTCGACGTCTTCGAACCCGGTTCGTCCACGCCGATCACATTCGGCAGCCTGCAGCATGGCTGCGAACCGCTGCGGCTTGCGAAAGGCATCGCAGCGTTCGAACAGGGAGACGATGGTGTTAGGGCGCAGTTCGAGCGCGCGGCTGACATTGCCGTGCTCGCGCGCAGTCATCACTGCGAGATCGCGACAGTCGTTCGGGATGCGCAGGCGCTTGCACACGGACTCGACCAGCCGCACGCCAAGCACCTCGTGACCATGATGGCGCGGCCATTCCTGCGGGGGTGTCATGCCCTTGCCAAGATCGTGCATGAGCGCGGCTAGACGTACCGCCAGGGGGAAATCCCGACGCGCTGCATAATCGATCACCAGCATCACATGCGCGCCGGTATCGATTTCGGGGTGATGCAGCGCCGACTGCGGCACGCCCCACAGCGCATCGAGCTCGGGCAGGATACGCGCGAGCGCCCCGCAGCCGCGCAGCACTTCGAACATGCGCGAGGGCCGTGCTTCCATCAGGCCGCGCGCCAGTTCCTGCCAGACGCGCTCGGGCACCAGCGCATCGCCCTCGCCGCTCTCGCCCATGCGTCGCATCAGGTCATTGGTCTCGGGGGCGACCGAAAATCCGGTGAAGCGCGCGGCAAAGCGTGCCACGCGCAGAATGCGCACCGGATCCTCGGCGAAGGCATCGGAGACATGACGGAACAGGCGCGCCTGAAGATCGGCCTGCCCCCCGAATGGATCGACCAGTACGCCATCCTCATCCTGCGCGATGGCATTGATGGAGAGGTCGCGCCGTGCCAGATCCTGTTCGAGCGTGACGTCGGGCGCGGCATGGAACACGAAGCC
>JAEZHR010000180.1 GCA_023416415.1 Pseudomonadota bacterium | reverse complement strand
ATCGTGGTCCTGCGTGGGTCTTCGCAGTCAGGCGAGGCTTGCGGGATTCATGCGGACCTGGCGGGACCTGCTGCACGCCTGTCGCGCGCGCTGCCGACGTGATCGAAACCAAACTTTTTTAAGGGCGGCCTGCTGCTGGCGGCGCGGGAGGGAGTGCGGGCGATGTGATGAAGGCAAGTTGCAACATGCGCTGCACGCGCCGGACCCGGCGGATGCTGCAACGCTGGTGCTGCCGGAGCGACGCCTGACCCGGGCCGCGAGCGAATCGTGTGCCGCCAAGAAGGACGGCGGACGTGCGGCAAATTTGCGCAAGTCAAGCAGCCAGCGCAAGCTTCCGCACGTCTTGCGCGTGGGCGGCGAGTGATATTATCTTGCCTTGGGTCAACGCAGACGTGCGCAGGCCCACCGCCAAAGAGGTTCGACCAGAATGACGCTCGATGCTGACGCAGTCACCCTAATCCTCCCCGCCATACTTGCCGCCATCATCGTCGGCATTGTTGTCTACGGCATGCTCCAGCGTCGCCGGGCAGCGCGCCGCACGCGCCGCATGGCCGCGGTACGCGCCATCATCGTCGATTACTTCAGGCGCAGCGGCGTGGCCGTCAGTGTCGAATGCGTGCTCACCGGCAGCGGCGGTTACGCGGTGCTGGTCGAGTCCGAACCGATGAAGCGTTTTCGTCTGTCGCACATCATCGAAATGACGCTGCGCGACTACGTGCGCAAGGCCATCAAGGTCGAACTCGAGAAGATCTACTGGCGCTTCCCGGTCAAGGAAGTGGTCCAGGCTGCGGCAGTGCCGCCGGAAGGCGCGCCGACGGAAGGCGCGACAGCCGCGCAGGACAAGGAGGCTGCGGCGGACGAGTTGTCCGACGATTACATCAACGAAGGCCTCGAGCATTACCGCCACATCCCCAAGCCGGAAGTCGACGAGCTGCCGTGGGAGGCTTTCGAGGAAGTGACCACCACCCTGAGAAAGCCGCCGGAAGAGTCCTGAGGCACCGGCCGGTGCCTCGCTTCGCGTTCGCATCTTCGTCTTCGCCGCCGCCTTCCTGTTTCCGTCCTGCCCTGATCTGCCCTCGTGCCCGCGTACTGCACGGGCACGCTTCCTTCCCGCAACGGGAACTCCTCCTGATTGACGTTTGACTAACAGTCTCGCATGCGACTCGCGCGGCAAGCGCCTGCGCGCGGGCGTCCCTTGTTGAAAGCAATGCATGCTTGCCCCGGTGCGCCCCGCCGCGCAGGGGCGAGCGCGAGGAGGACAAAAATGACGCAAGACCAGACGGGCGAGAAGGAGGAGAACGCCATGCCTTCCATGCATGCCGGGACTCAGGCATTCACGCCGGAAGACAGTCCTGCCGACGCAACCGGCATGGACGTCACACCGAACGAATTTCGTCCCTACGCCTACCATCGCGGCCCCAGCCCGTACGGGCGCCAGGACGGGATGGGGCGGCTGGTGCAGACGCTCGGCTGGTTCAGCGTCGGGCTTGGGCTGGCGCAGCTGATTGCACCGCAACGCATGTCGCGCGCGATCGGAGCCGACTCGGGTGCGGGCGTGATGCGCGCGGTGGGGGCGCGCGAACTGGCCAGCGGCGTGGGCATTCTGACCCAGCGCCGCCCGACCGGATGGCTGTGGTCGCGCGTGGCCGGCGACGCCATGGACCTGGCCCTGCTTGGCACCGCCGCGCGACGCGGCACGAACGCGCGCAGCCGCATCGGCATCGCCGGCGCCGCCGTGGCAGGCATCGCCGTGCTGGACCTGCTCACCAGCATGAAGTCGCCCGAGCATCAGGCGCTGGGCAGCACGGTCGAGCTGGAGAAGACCATCATCATCAACCGCACGCCGGACGAGTGCTATCGCTTCTGGCGCGACCTGGAAGGCTTGCCGCGCTTCATGCGCCACCTCGACACGGTGGAAGTGGTCGACGAACGCGTGAGCCACTGGGTGGCAAAGGGGCCGTTCGGCTATCGGGTCGAGTGGAACTCCGAGCTGTACGCGGACGAAGCCGGCCAGTTCCTGGCCTGGCGCTCGGTCGAGGGCTCCGAGGTCGATACCGAGGGCAGCGTGCGCTTCGAGCGCGCCCCGGGCGGGCGCGGCACGCTGGCCAATGTGTGGATGCGCTATCGTCCGCCGGGCGGCGCGGCAGGCGCCCTGGTGGCCAAGATGTTCGGCTCCGACCCCGCGCAGCAGATCGACGAAGACCTGCGCCGCTTCAAGTGGCTGCTCGAGACCGGCGAGATCCCGACCACGGTCGGCCAGCCGTCCGGTCCGCGCGGCATCTGGAACCGTTACGTGGTACGCAGGGGGGCGGCGGGATGAGAGCAAATGTCTGGCACGGCAAGCGCGATTTGCGGATCGACAATGTGCCCGATCCAGAAATCCTGAACCCGCACGACGCGATCGTGAAGATCACTTCGACCGCGATTTGCGGCTCGGACCTGCACCTCTACAACGGCTACGTGCCGACCATGGAGAAGGGCGACATCATCGGCCACGAATTCATGGGCGAGATCGTCGATGTCGGCAGCGAGGTGAACAACCTGGAGATCGGCGACCGCGTCGTGGTGCCGTTCCCGATCGCCTGCGGGCACTGCTTCTTTTGCGAGGAGCAGTTGTATTCGGTCTGCGAGAACTCGAATCCGAACGCCTGGATGGCCGAAAAGATGTGGGGGCATTCGCCGGCCGGCATCTTCGGGTATTCGCATCTGACCGGCGGCTATGCAGGCGGTCAGGCCGAATACGCGCGCGTGCCCTTCGCCGACGTCGGGCCGATCAAGATCCCCGACGGCATGAGCGACGAGCAGGTGCTCTTCCTGTCCGACATCCTGCCGACCGGCTACATGGCAGCCGAAGCCTGCGACATCAAGCCGGGTTCGGTGGTGGCGGTGTGGGGCTGCGGCCCGGTCGGGCAGTTCGCGATCCAGAGCGCCTATCTGCTGGGCGCGGAGCAGGTG
>JAEZHR010000155.1 GCA_023416415.1 Pseudomonadota bacterium | reverse complement strand
TCCATGCACTGTTCCCGTTACGGCTCAGTCGCCCAGGCAGATTCCCAGGTCGCGCGCTGTCTGCAGCGTATCGCTGTCCATCGGCACCAGCTTCATGCGTCCTGCCACGTCCTCCAGCGGCACATAGTCGACATTCGGGTACGCCAGCGACACCATCACGCCCGACATGCCGGCATCCAGAGCGCGCACGGCGGCCGCACCGAAACGCAGCGCGGCCAGCCGGTCGAACGCGCTCGGACTGCCGCCGCGCAGCAGATGACCCAGCACCACCAAACGCGTCTCCTTGCCGCTGCGCTCCTGCAATGCCTGCGCGACGCGCTCGCCGATTCCACCCAGCCGCTCGGCGCGGCCGGCCTCGGCAGGCGTCAGCACTTCACGCGCGCCGCCCTTCGGCAGCGCCCCTTCGGCCACCACCACGATCGAATACGAACGGCGCATCTGCTCTTCGCGCGACCTGATCTTGGCAACGACCTTGTCTATGTCGAAGGGAATCTCCGGGATCAGGATCGCGTGTGCAGCGCCGGCCAGGCCCGCATGCAGGGCAATCCACCCGGCATAGCGCCCCATCACCTCGACCACCATCACGCGCTGGTGACTCTCCGCCGTGCTGTGGAGGCGATCGATGGCCTCGGTCGCGTATTGCACGGCGGTATCGAAGCCGAAGGTGGTGAAGGTCTTGTCGAGATCGTTGTCGATGGTCTTGGGCACCCCGACCACGCGCAAGCCTTTCCTCGACAGCTGATGTGCGATGGCAAGCGAGCCATCGCCGCCGACGGCAATCACTGCATCGAGTCCTTCACGCGCGCACGCCTGCACGATTTCGTCGCCGCGGTCGATGGTAACGACGCTGCCGTCGGCCTGTTTCAGCGGAAAGTGCAGCGGGTTGCCCTTGTTGGTCGTGCCGAGGATGGTGCCGCCGAGATGCGAGATGCCGCGCACCCGGTCCTGGGTCAGCGTCACCAGCCCGCCATCCGGGTAGTTTTCCGGACAGAGCAAGCCGTTGTAGCCATCGCGGATACCCACACACTCCCAGCCGCGCCGCAACGCCGAAAGAGCGACCGCGCGGATGACGGCATTCAGTCCGGGAGCATCGCCCCCGCCTGTGTTGATGGCAATACGTCGGATGGAATTTGCCATTGGAGTTCCTGGTTGAAAGCGCTTCGCTGCGCAAATGGCGCCCCCGTTTACATACCTTCGCAACGCAGGGACAGCGGGAAGTCATGAATCTTGCCACGGTCGCCAGGGCGCTTCAACTTGCTGGCAGAAATGCGTTCGTTTGGGACAGCCGCTCTTGCGGTACAAGTTCCACATCCGTCCCAAAAACCCGAAAGCGTTGGCCGCTAACTACGCCAACTATGCATTCCGATATCGCACGATGGAGAAAGCATCGACCGGATTGACATGGTATTTCTTGAATAGTCAGAATCTTGCGCCTAAGCTCCTATCCTCCCCTTGAATTGGAGGGCCTCTATGTCAACTCTCTTGGAAACGTGCAGCAGGTGTGGCCAATTGCTTATCGCAGAGAGGTGTAGTAAGGCTTTTGCTCAGCAAAACTGTGAACCAGCAAGGTGTCCTCACTGTGGCAAAGAGCGGCCAAGCGACGAACTTTTCGTCTATGCATACAAGCCGGTACCCCAAGGATGGAAAATATGCTTGACCCAAAACATTTCTAAAATTCAAGAAACGTGACAAGCTCAAGAATCTCTTCTCTCGTTCGCAAGGATGATGGAGCTCCTTAAAGATCGACGATCTCATTCTCGGTGTCCGGCAAAGGCATCCGCTCGCATCTTGTTCGGCGACACCGTTAAAGATGCGGCTTGTCTTGATCTCAACACTGGCGGTGCATCCGTCCTGCTCGACCAACCTCATCCACCCGGAACACTCTGCATGCTTGCGCTCGACATCGCCGGGCGGCGCGCAAATGCCTGGAGTGCAGTCATCTATTCGGTTCCTCAGCAGGGCCGTTTTCAGGTCGGATTGCAGTTCATTGACTTGGACCCCGCAAGCCGATTGGCAATTGAATGCGGGAAGCGAATCCGAATGAAACTGGAGGAGTGGCCTGAGTAGGCTACCGAATCTCCCCGAAATATCAGGAATCTTGCGCTAGCGAGCGCTCACCAGCACCTGGTTTGTGAGCTCGGCTACACCAGACCTGACCAGATCCGCGCACAGCGACTCGACCAGCGCATCCCTGTCGCCGCCGAGCTGAACCAGGGCCGCATGCATCACGCGGCTCGACACAATCATTTCCGCGATCGCTGTCACCTCGAGCCGCTGGCGCTCCAGCAGCAGGAAGGCGATCAACACCTTCAGGCCGTTGCGCGCGTTGCGCGTTGCGTCGGCCATGAAGTAGTCGAGCCGGCCATGGGCGCGTTCGAGCGCGCCCTTGACGTCGGTGAACGGCCTGCCGTGGCCGGGAATGACGATGCGCACGTCGAGCTCGCCGATCATCTCCAGCACCGCACGCTGCTCGGCGAAGCCCGATGCGCCTTCGAGTTCGGGGAAGATCACGCCGAAGCCGTTTTCCCACAGCGCGTCGGCCGAGATCAGGATCGCTTCCCGCTCGCAGTACAGCAGCAAAGCATGCGGGTCGTGGCCGGGGGCGCAAAGCGCACGCCATTCGAGTCCGCCCAGTTGCAGGACGTCGCCCGACGCGAAGGTGTCGTCGAATCCGAAACGCTCGCACTGCTGACCGGTGGCGGCGAAAGACAGCCTGTCCTGGTCCCAGTCACGCACGGCTTCGGCTTCCTTGACCGGGATCGTGGTGCGGCAGCCGTACTCGCGCTGCAGCGCGGCATTGCCGCCGCAGTGGTCGGAATGCAGGTGGGTGTTGATCAGGCGGTCCAGCTTGCGTTCGCCGAGCGCATGGCGCACCAGCGCGACGGTCTGGGGAGCATGGGTGAGGTAGCCGCTGTCGACGAGGGCGGTCTCGTCGGGGCCGGTGAACAGGATGTTGTTCGAGGACAGCCAGCCGCGCTCGAACACGCACATGGCGGTCGGCAGCTGGATCGGTGCTGTCATCTCTTTACCTTGTAGGCCAGCGCGATATGGGTGAACTCGATCAGCAGTTCGCGCGTGCCGCCGTTGAAGGTGGCGAAGGCCACGCCGGTGCGCACGACCAGGCGCGGCGGGAAGATCGCCGTCAGGTAGGGGATGCCGATCAGCTTCACCCCGCGCACGTCGCTCCATTCGACGGTACGCGTGATGAGGCCGGTCTGCCGGATGCCCTTCTCGTCGATGGTGATCCTGGCCTTGAGAAACCAGTAATAGCTGACCAGCAGCATCACCAGGGCGCCGGCCAGCAGGGCCTTGACGCCGAAGCTGTAGTCGCCCAGCGGAAAGCGCGTGGCGATGACGATGCCGTAGCCGATCAGGATGGCGGTCACGAGGCTGGCGAGCAGCTTGAACCAGGTGCTGTAGGCGGGGCCGGTGACGGGGGTTTCCGGGTGGTAGAACTGCGGCTTCATCTCGTCTCTTCTTCATTGCCGGCAACAGGGCCGGATTTCAGGTTGGCGCGCTGCGCCTGCATTCAGTCCTCGAATCCGCTGCGCCGGGCGATCTCGTCCCAGACGGCGCGCTTCCAGGTCTCATCGGCCATGCCCCATTGCGCGATCTCGTCGATCGTGCGCTTGCAACCTTCGCACAGTCCGGTCTGCGGGTCCATGCGGCAGATGCCGATACAGGGCGAGGGTACCCGAGTTTCCCGTTCCGGTTGCGTCACAACCCTGCCTTTTGCTTCTTTTCCGCCAGGCGCGCGTTGAACTTTTCGGGCGCGATGACCATGCGCTCGTGCGTGCCTTCGCTGATCTTTTCGTGATCGTCCCAGGCTTCGACGCGGAATTTGATGCGGCGGCCGTCGACCTCGATCACCTCGCCGCGAATGGTCAGCCTCATTCCGGGTGGCGTGGGGGCCAGATGGCTGAAGCTCACATGCACGCCCAGACTCTGCTCGCGCGGCCAATCGACGTAATCCATGATGCTCTGGGTACAGGCCATTTCCATGACGCCGACCATGAACCCGGTCGCGAGCACATCCGGCATGTCGCGGCAGAAGGCGGTGTCGTGATAAAGCGCGGGGACGGTGGCGCGCGGCGGCACCGTATAGGTCGATTCGAAGGCGATGCCGGGCTTCAGGTCTGGGGACATGGCGTTTCTCTCACGGATTCAGCGCGACCATGTCGCTGCTTGCGGCGATGCGTCGCTCCAGCAGCGCCTGGATGCGCGGCAGAAAGAGCATGAACAGCGTGGATACGGTGACGTTGAAGATCAGGTGCGCGGCCGCCACCGCGATGGCGGGCGTGGGTGCATGTGCGATCAGGGTGGCCGCGAAGAGCGGAATGAACGGCAGGAACAGAGTCACGCCGGCGATGTTGAAGCCGATGTTGGCCATGCCCGCCATGCGCGCAGCCGGACTCATCGTGGTGCTGGCGAGCAAGGCAGTGGACGCGGTGCCGACATTGGCGCCGAGCGCGATCGGAATCGCCGCCTCGGGTCCGATCAGTCCCTGCTGGACCAGCACGATTGCCAGGCCAGTGGTCACCGTGCTCGACTGCAGCACGACGGTCGACACCACGCCGACCAGCACGCCGAGGATGGGAATGCGCGCCAGCTGCAGCCATTCGATGAGCAGCGGGTTGTCCTGCAGCGGACGCAGCTCGTTGCCGATCAGCTCCAGCGTGAAGAACACCAGGCCGAAATAGAAAGCGGCCTTGCCGAACATCGAGTAGCGCGCGGGCAGCATCGACACCGCGGCGCCGAGCACGATGAACAGGGGTCCGATGCCGGTCAGTTTGAACGAGACCATCCAGGCCGTCAGCGTGGTGCCGATATGCGCGCCGAGCATGACGGCGAGACTGGCACCGAAGGTGATGATGCCGGAATCGACCATGGCAACCGCCAGCGACGTGATGGCCGTGCTCGACTGCACGACGGCGGTCGAAAGACCACCGACGGCAAAGGCGCGCCAGCGGTTGGCCGTGACGCGCCCCAGCCAGCTGCGCAGGCGGTCGCCGCCGGCTTCCTGCAGTTCGCGGCTGAAGCCGCGCAGCGCGTACAGGAAAAGGACGATCGCCGCGAGCACGGCGATGATGGTCTGAAATGCGGTCAATCCATGCATGTTTTTTATTCATCCGGCGCGCTTCAGGCGCGCAAGGCAACGTCGGCGACCGGCGCGCCGGTCATGTAGAGCAGCTGGGACGGACTCAGTTCGAATACCGCGTGCGGATGGCCGGCGGCGGCCCAGATGCTGGCGTACCGCATCAGGTCTTCGTCGATCAGCATCAGGGTCTTTTCGCGATGGCCGATCGGGCACACCCCGCCGATCGCGTAGCCGATGCGCTCGCGCACGAACTTTGCGTCGGCCTTGCCGAGCGCCCCGAAGTGGGATGCGACCTTGGCTTCATCGACGCGGTTGGCGCCGCTGGCCACCACCATCACCGGCGCATCGTCGGAAAGCCGGCGAAACACGATGGACTTGGCGATCTGGGCCACGTCGCAGCCGAGACCGGCGGCTGCCTCGGCCGAGGTCTTGCCGCTTTCCGGCAGCATCACGATGCGGCAATTCTGGCCGAATTCCTGCAGCAGCGTGGCGACACGGTGCACGCTGTCCGGGAGAGCGGTGTCGATGTGTTGATTCATTTGTTCAAGCTTCAAGCAATTGCGCAACGCGCCGCTGCAGTTCGGGCACCAGCTCGGCCTCGAACCACGGTCGGCGCAGCCACCATGACTGATTGCGCGGACTCGGATGCGGCAGCGGAAGATAGCGCGGCAGGTAGTCGCGCCAGGCTTCCACGGTCGCGGAGAGTGTCGGCCTGCAATTGTCCTTCAAGTACCACGCTTGCGCATAGCGGCCGACCAGGAGAACCAGTTCGATCCTGCCCAGATGGGCCAGCAGCGAAGGATGCCAGGCGGGCGCGCATTCGCTGCGCGGCGGCAGATCGCCGCTCTTTCCCTTGCCCGGATAGCACAGTCCCATCGGCAGGATGGCGATCCTGCGTTCGTCGTAGAACACGTCGGGCGTGACGCCCATCCACTCGCGCAGGCGCTTGCCGGAGGCATCGTCCCACGGGATGCCGCTGGCATGCACCCGGGTGCCGGGTGCCTGACCGACGATCAGGATCCGTGCGTCGGCGCTGGCCTGCAGCACCGGGCGCGGACCCAGCGGCAGGTGCGCTTCGCACTGGCGGCAGGCGCGCACGCGAAGGAGCAGCCGGTCCAGCGATTCAGCCATGCAGCTCCTATGCGCAGCTCGCCGCGTCCGCGCGCCTGGCGGCGATGGCATTGCCGGCGCGGCTGACCGCCTTGCGTCCGAGGTGCTGCGATATGAACTGGCCGGCGTCCACCACCTGGTCGAGGTCGATGCCGGTCTCGATGCCCAGACCGTTCATCATGTACAGCACGTCTTCCGTGGAAATGTTGCCGGTCGCGCCCTTCGCATACGGACAGCCCCCGAGTCCGGCGACCGAGGAGTGGAAGATGGCAACGCCGACTTCCATGCTGGCATAGATGTTGGCCAGCGCCTGGCCGTAGGTGTCATGAAAGTGGCCGGCCAGCCGGGCGATCGGAAATTCCTGCGCTGCGCGCACCATCACTTCCTGGACGTGGCGCGGAGTTCCCACGCCGATGGTGTCGGCGATGTCGATCTCGTCACAGCCCAGGTCGCGCATGCGGCGCACCACGTCGTCCACGGCCTCCAGCGGCACCTCGCCCTGGTAGGGGCAACCCATCGTGCAGCTGATGCTGCCGCGCAGGCGGATGCCGTGCTGCCTGGCGGCCTGCGCGACTTCGCGGAAGCGCTCGATCGATTCGGCGATCGAGCAGTTGATGTTCTTCTGCGAAAAGGCTTCGGAGGCGGCGCCGAAGATCACGACTTCGTCCGCCTTCGCCGCCAGCGCGGCCTCGAAGCCCTTCATGTTCGGCGTGAGCGCGGAATAGATGACGCCCGGCGTGCGCTGGATGCGCTCCATCACTTCGGCCGAGCTTGCCATCTGGGGCACCCACTTCGGGGAGACGAAGGAAGCGGCTTCGATGTTGGAGAAACCGGCGGCAGTCAGGCGATCGACCAGATCGATCTTGACCTCGGCGGAGATGGTTTCCTTTTCATTCTGCAGGCCGTCGCGCGGGCCAACTTCGACGATTTTGACTTTTTGGGGGAGGGTCATGGTTGTCGCCTTCTCTGTTCCTGTGCTCTCTTCCCTGAAGGGAGAGGGAGTCCCATCGTGATCAATCCGATCCGGTCTTTCTCCTCTCCCATTGCACGCGGAGAGGGCATTTCCGGTGCCTTTACGTGGCCTTGAACGCCAACAGCTGGGCGCCTTCGGCCACCTGGTCGCCGACCGCATACAGCAGGTCTTCGACGGTTCCATTGGCCGGCGCGGCGATCGTGTGTTCCATCTTCATGGCTTCCATGATCAGAAGCGGCATCCCCTTCTCGACCGTCTTGCCCTTCTCGACCAGAAGCGCCACGATCTTGCCGGGCATCGGCGCAGTCAGCCGGCCGCCCTCGGCTTCGGATTCCCCGGCATGGGCAAGCGGGTCTTCATAGCCGAGCGCGAAATGCGCGCCGCCGGTGAAGACGTGGAAGGTTTCGCCATCACGCACCACGGTGCCGCGCACCGACGTGCCGTCGAGCTTGATCACGAGGTGCTGGCCATCGCGCTCGACCACGGTCATCGTCGCCGTGACCCCGTCCTGATCGAGCTTCCAGCCGTGCGCAAGATATTCGACACGCAGCGGACAGGCATTGTTCTCGTAAGACAGCGCCAGTGTGCGTGCCAGCGTGGAATTCATGCGCCAGCCGCTGGTGTCGGCCCACGGATCGCTTGCCGCAACCTCGCTGCTCTGCTCGGAGCCCAGCAGGGACGCCGCCGCCAGCGCCAGTACCGGCAGACCGGCAGCCGCAGCGGGCGGGAACAGCGCGTCATGGTGGCGCTCAATCAGGCCGGTGTCGAGATCGGCGGACGAGAACGGCCGGCTCTCGACCAGACGCTTGAGGAAGGCTACGTTGGTCGCCAGCCCGACGACCTGATACTCGGACAGGGCCTGCGACATGTGAGCAAGCGCTTCCTCGCGGTCCTTGCCCCAGACGATCAGCTTGGCGACCATCGGGTCGTAGAAGGGAGAGATGGCGTCGCCCTGGCGGATGCCGGAGTCGATCCGGATCGCTGCCGGATCGCCGGCATTTGCACCCTTGCCAATCTCGAAGCACACCGCGGCCGGGGTGTGCAGATGGCGCAGCGTGCCGATCGAGGGCAGGAAGCCCTTTTCGGGATTTTCGGCGTAGATGCGCGCCTCCAGTGCATGGCCGTGGATCGTCAATGCACCTTGCGTCATCGGCAACGGCTCGCCGGCCGCCACGCGCAACTGCCACTCGACCAGATCCAGGCCGGTGATCATTTCGGTAACCGGGTGCTCGACCTGCAGGCGGGTGTTCATCTCCATGAAGTAGAACGAGCCATCCTGGTTTGCAATGAACTCGACCGTACCGGTGCCGACATAGCCGACCGCCTTGGCGGCAGCCACCGCCGCCTCGCCCATCGCGCGACGGCGTTCTTCGGTCATGCCTGGCGCCGGCGCTTCTTCCAGCACCTTCTGGTGGCGGCGCTGCACCGAGCAGTCGCGCTCGAACAGATAGACGCAATCGCCATTGGCGTCGGCGAACACCTGGATCTCGATGTGGCGCGGACGGGTCAGGTATTTCTCGACCAGTACCTTGTCGTCGCCGAAACTGTTGATCGCCTCGCGCTTGCAGGATGCGAGGGCGGCCTTGAAATCGGCGGCCTTCTCGACGATGCGCATGCCCTTGCCGCCACCGCCGGCCGCCGCTTTCAGGAGGACCGGGTAGCCGATTCTGTCGGCCTGCTCCTGCAGGAAGTCGGCATCCTGCGTCTCGCCATGATAGCCCGGCACCAGCGGCACGTTTGCCTTTTCCATCAGGGCCTTGGCCGCCGACTTCGAACCCATCGCGCGAATCGCCGACGCCGGCGGGCCGATGAAGACGAGGCCGGCCGCGGCGCAGGCTTCGGCGAAGTCCTCGTTCTCGGACAAAAAGCCGTAGCCGGGGTGGATGGCCTGGGCGCCGGTGGCAAGCGCGACTTCAATGATCTTGTCGGCACGCAGATAGCTTTCCTTGGCCGGCGCAGGGCCGATCAGCACCGACTCGTCGCACACGGCGACATGCCTGGCATTGGCATCGGCATCGGAATAGACGGCGACGGTTTTCACGCCCAGTCGATGGGCGGTGGCGGCGACGCGGCAGGCGATTTCGCCGCGGTTGGCGATCAGGATCTTGGTAAACACGGAGTCTCCAGGGTGGTATGTCTTCGAATCGTTGTCTGCAAGCTTGCTTCCCTCCTCGGGGGGAGGCACTTTTCAATGGGGGCGAGGCTTACTGCGCCGGCGCATGCGCTTCCTCGGTCACCTCGCGAGTGTTCATGCCCAGCTTCTTCAGCAGCGCGCGGTCCGCTTCCACGTCCGGGTTTCCGGTCGTCAGCAGCTTCTCGCCATAGAAGATCGAGTTTGCGCCGGCCATGAAGCACAGCGCCTGCACTGCCTCGCCCAGTTCACGCCGTCCTGCGGACAGGCGCACACGCGCCGTCGGCATCGTGATGCGCGCGACCGCGATGGTGCGCACGAACTCGAGCGGATCAATCTTCTCGGTGCCGTACAGCGGTGTGCCTTCGACCTGCACGAGGTTGTTGATCGGCACCGACTCCGGATAGGGGTCCATGTTTGCCACCTGCGCGATCAGGCCGGCGCGCTGGCGGCGCGACTCGCCCATGCCGACGATGCCGCCGCAGCAGACCTTGATGCCGGCCCTGCGCACCTTTTCCAGGGTGTCCAGGCGATTGTCGTAGTCGCGGGTGCTGATGATGTTGTTGTAGAACTCGGGCGCGGTATCGAGGTTGTGG
>JAEZHR010000066.1 GCA_023416415.1 Pseudomonadota bacterium | reverse complement strand
GTTTCACCCTGATCGAATTGGTGGTGGTCATCGTGATCCTCGGTATCCTGGCGGTCACGGCATTGCCGAAGTTCGTGGACCTTGGCAGCGATGCCCGTCAGGCGGCGACCGAAGGCGTCGCGGGTGCACTCGGCTCTGCAAGCAGCATCAACTATGCGTTGGCGGTGGCACGAGGCGCGACGGGGTCGATTGCATCGGCGACTGACACGGATGCCGTGAATATCACCGAATGCGCGGACGCGCAGGGTTTGTTGCAGGATGGTATTACTTGGGGCGGAAGTGCTGGTCAATATGCGATTAGCGCGGCGAGTGGTGCGGCTGCTCTCACCGACATTGGTGATGCCACAGGTTGCGAGGTGACGAACAATCAGGGTAATACGGCTGCCTTCACTCTGATTGGCGCCATGTAAGCAACATAGTCCCGCGCGGACAGTGTTCAAAGTCAAGAGCGGGGCCGCTTGAATCCAAGCGGTCCCGTTTTTTTTCGGAACGGGCTGCCATTTCAAAGAAGAAATATCTTTAGTTTCCTCAAGCTTTCTTGAAAGAATTCAGAAAGTTTCTCCTTTCATGTTTCTGATATTCCGAAGTCCTGCAGGAAATCAGCTTCTCATGAGAAACATCAAGCTCGTTCTTGGAATCATTTTATTTCTTGAAAGAAATAATCTGCTTGATTCAGGCATGTAGTTGTCGTCACTTCTCCTGTCGCCGCATCTCATGCATGAGAAACGCATCATTTTATTTCCAACTGGAAACGCATCTTTTCTGAAGCGTCTTCCTGAATGGGAAAACAATTGACACCTGTTGCTTATTCCCATAACTTCAGGTCAATTCTTTGAAGCAACCGCTCGATGCGTTTTTTTGCGAAATCCAGAACCTTGCCAGGCTGGTTGGCCGTGACTGTCGATCCCGCAGGCGCGCGCGCAGTACATGTCAAGCGCGAGCCGAATGCCCGTCCCGCGGTGGAGCTGGCGGCATTTTTCCCGGCCGAGCCTGAGCGTGAGGCAGACGCGCTGCAAAGAGCATGCAAGGAATTGCACGCGGCCAGTTATCGCTGCACGACCTTGCTTAATGAAGGCGCATACCAAATCGTCTCTGTCGAGGCGCCGAACGTACCCCCTGATGAGCTGAAGGTGGCGATTCGCTGGCGCGTGAAAGACCTCCTCGACTTTCACATCGATGATGCGACCATTGACGTGCTGGCGATCCCATCCGAGAGGAACGCGTCGTCGCGCGCTAAGTCGATGTATGTCGTTGCGGCACGCAACCAGATCGTTCAGCAGCGACAAGCACTGTTCGAGCAGGCGCGTTTTCCGCTCAGCGTGATCGACATTCCCGAACTCGCTCAACGCAATGTCGCGAGCCTGGCCGAACCTGAAGGACGCGGCCTGGCGATGATCTCGTTTGCAGGTGCGGCCGGCTTGCTGACCGTGAGCTTTGGAGGCGAATTGTGCCTGTCGCGGCGCATCGACATCGGGTTCGAGCAGTTGCTGCATGCGAACGAGCAGGAGCGCAATGGCCTGCTCGACCGCATCACTCTGGAACTGCAGCGCTCGCTGGATCACGTTGATCGCCAGTTCCACTTCATCACCTTGTCCAAGCTGCTGATCGCGCCGCTAGGGGAGAGCGACGCAGGCCTGAAGGACTATCTGGCTAGCAATCTGCATCTTCCCGTCGAACACTTCGCGCTAGACAGCATCCTGAACCTGGAGCGCGTTCCCGAACTGCTCAATCCGGAGACGCAAAGGCTTTTTCTTCCTGCCATTGGCGCTGCGCTTCGGCATGAGGAGGCGGTGCCGTGAGTCAGCAGATCAATCTGTTCAATCCGATCTTCCTCCAAAAGAAAAAGTATTTTTCAGCTCTTACGATGGTGCAGGGGTTGGGCATGATTGCGCTCGGGGTCGCGCTGCTCGCGGCCTATGCGGCATTCGAGCTTTCCCGATTGCGCCCCGAGGCGCGGGCGATCACGGCCCAGCTGGAGGCGGCTCGGGCGCAGTTTTCGGTAGTGCAGGCCCAGACAGAGCGCCGCAGGGATCCGGGCCTCGAAGCTGAAGTGCAACGAATGGAAGCGCAGGTCCTTGCGATGCAGCGCGTCGCAGACAAGCTGCGTGCGAACGAAGGCGTGGCCATGACCGATGGCTATTCCGACTACATGGGCGCCTTCGCACGTCAAATCGTCGATGGCCTTTGGCTGACGAGTTTCTCGATCGATGAGGCGGGCGGACAGATCAGCATTTCCGGAGCTGCAGTGCGCCCCGAGCTGATTCCGCTCTACCTGCAACGTCTTGGCAGGGAGCACGTTTTACGCGGCAAGGCTTTCGATGTGCTGGAGATGGCCAGTGCACCCACGGAGGGAAAGTCTCGGGAGTCCGACGGTGCCATTGTCTTTCGCCTGGGGGCAAGCCGTGGGGAACACGCGACGGGCACAGGAGGCGCCATCCGATGAAAAGCGCCTGGGAAAAGTTCGCGCTGCGCATCGACGCGCTGACACTGCGTGAACGGGTCATCATTTTTCTTTCCGCAGCGCTGGTTCTGATCACGGTTGTCAACCTGCTTCTGCTCGATCCCATGAGTGCTGATCAGGAACGCATCGCAAAGCAGATGCAGGAAGAGCAGGCGCAGATCGCACAGATCCGTGCGCAGATTCAACAGAAGATCAATGCCAGCGCAAATGATCCGGACGCGCCAGCACGGGCTCTGCTGCAGGCGCTGCAGCAGCAGAGAGAGGGGCTGCGTAACGACGTAGCTGCCATGCAGAAAGGTATGGTGCCGCCTGATAGAATTCCTGGCTTGCTGGAAAGCATGCTTGTGAACAATCGGGGGCTGCGCTTGATCGGCCTGAAAAAGCTTCCGGTCACGAACCTCACAACTGCGTCCGGAAATGCAGGCGGGCAGTCAGCGGGAGAGGTGGCGCAGGACGTGTCCGGTGTCACCGGGCTGTTCAGGCATGGCGTGGAACTCACTGTGCAGGGCGGGTACCTCCAGATGCTGGATTACCTCGCCGCGCTGGAGCAACTGCCGGTGCGGCTGCTATGGGGCAGCGTTGCGTTTGACGTGATTGCGTATCCAACGGCGACCATGCGATTGACCGTGTACACCTTGAGCCTGGAAAAGCAATGGTTGCATATCTGAGCTCCTGGATGTGCCGGCTTCCGGCCGTCGTCATCGTGCTTGCGATGGCCGGGCCTGCAGCAGTGGTGGCCGCCAGCTTGCCGGACCCGACTCGGCCAACGACGCAGGGACAGGCAGGAAGCAGCGTCGCATCGCGGGAGCGTGGCGGCCCGGCATTGCAGTCAGTACTGATTTCGCCCCAGCGGCGCGAAGCCATTATCGACGGCAAGACCGTGCGCGTCGGAGACCTGGTCGGTGATTCACGCGTGGTGCGAATTCTGGAAACTGAAGTTTTCCTGCGAGCGGGAGACGAGGTACGTGCATTGCGCATGTTTCCTCCTCTGAAGACGGGCCCGTCGGCTGCGCGGCTTGAAGCGCAGTCAACGGGGCAAGAGCAATAACGCAAGGGATCACAGTGCGGAACACAACAGTACTTTGCTGCATTCTCGCCCTGCTGGCGGCGTGCTCTGCGTCTCCGACGCGCGAAACCTACGATCTGATCAATGCCGAGCTTGGACGCGCTGCCGAGCCGCCGGCCAGACCTGCAAACGCGGACGCCGTCGCGGCAGCTTTGCTGCCGCCGTTGAGGATTGAAGTGCCGGCGGCATCCAAACCGCTCGAAGAGCGTTTCAGCGTTGCATTCAATGATGTTCCGGCCGCGCAGTTCTTCATGTCCATCGTCTCCGGCACGCCGTACAACATGCTCGTCCATCCCGAGATTCAGGGTTCGATCTCTGCCAATCTCAAGGACGTTACGGTATTCGAAGCGCTGGATGCCGTGCGTGAACTGTATGGCTATGACTATCGCGTCGAAGGCAATCGGATCACGGTACGTCCTGCCACCTTGCAGACACGCGTATTTCAGGTCAACTACCTCACAGGAACCCGGCAAGGTACGTCCGAGTTGCGCGTGACTTCGACCTCGGTGGCGGACGTCGGACCTTCCGGCACCAACAACTCAAGCAATGCCGTTTCCGGGGGCAATCAAGTGCGTGCTGCGCGCGAAAGCAGCACGGTCAGCACCGAATCGGATGCGAGTTTCTGGTCTGAATTGCGCACCGCGCTGCTTGCGATTGTCGGGGAGGGGCAGGCGGGGCGCAGTGTGGTCGTGAGCCCGCAATCCGGAGTGGTGGTCGTGCGCGCGATGCCCGATGAATTGCGCAATG
>JAEZHR010000255.1 GCA_023416415.1 Pseudomonadota bacterium | reverse complement strand
ACGATCTGCAAGGTCCCATCGCAAAGATCACGATCAATCGCGCCGCCAAGCGCAACGCGCTTTCCGACGCGCTGGTGCGCGCCCTCCAGCACTGCTTCGAGACGCTGCCGGAGGACGTTCGGGTCGCCGTGCTGACGGGCGACGGCAACCATTTCTGCGCCGGCCTCGATCTGTCTGAAGTGCGCGAGAACAACACGACCGAAGGCGTGCACCACTCGCGCATGTGGCACGCCGCCTTCGAACGCGTGCAGTTCGGCCGCGTGCCGGTGATCGCGGTGCTGCATGGTGCGGTGGTCGGCGGCGGACTGGAGCTGGCCAGCTCGGCGCATCTTCGGGTGGCCGAGCCGTCGGCCTTCTATGCCCTGCCGGAAGGCCACCGTGGCCTGTTCGTCGGCGGCGGCGGATCGGTGCGCATCTCGCGTCTGATCGGCGTGGCGCGCATGACCGACATGATGCTCACCGGCCGCGTGCTGACTGCCGAGGAAGGACATCAGTGCGGCATCTCGAATTACCTGGTCGGCACCGGCGAAGGCCTGCAGAAGGCCATGGAGCTGGCCGAACGCGTGGCGGCCAACGCGCCGATGACCAACTATGGCGTCATGCACGTACTGCCGCGCATTGCCGACCAGTCGATCCAGGACGGCCTGATGACCGAAGCGCTGATGGCCGCAGTTGCGTCCAGCGACCCGGACACGCGCAATCGCCTGGCTGCCTTCCTCGACATGAAAACCAACAAGGTGCGCGTAGGCCAGTAAGCCGCGCGTCCGACAAGAATGACGATGGAGACGAACATGGCGACCGGCGCCCGCTATCGGAAGATCAATTTCGGCATCGACTCGGTGCAGACCCGCCAGGGCGAAGCCAGCAACGCCGGCTGCACCTATATCCGCACGCCGCAGCCGCTGGAGAACTATCCGCTGCGCATGACGGACCGTCTCGCGCACTGGGCGCAGCTGCGCCCGGACCAGACCTTCCTCGCCAAGCGCGACAACGGCGGCGACTGGCGTCATGTGACCTACGCCCAGGCGCTGGCGGCTGCGCGCAGCATCGGACAGGCCCTGCTCGGGCGAAACCTTTGCGCCGAACGCCCGGTGGTGATCCTGTCGGAGAACGATCTCGAACACGCGCTGCTGGCGCTGGCTTGCCAGATGATCGGCGTGCCCTATGCACCGGTCTCGCCGGCCTATTCGCTGGTGTCCAAGGATTTCGATAAGCTGCGCCACGTGCTGGAGGTACTCACTCCCGGTCTGGTATTCGCGTCGCACGGCGAGCGCTTCGAGGCTGCGGTGCGCGCCACCGTCGCCGAGGATATCGAGCTGGTCGTCACCCAGGCACCGCCGGCGTCCCGTGCGGCCACGCTGTTTGCCGCGCTGCTGGACACCGAGGCAACCGCCGCCGTCGACGCTGCACATGCGGCAACCGGGCCGGACAGCATCGCCAAGTTCCTGTTCACCTCCGGCTCGACCAAGATGCCGAAGGCGGTCATCAATACCCAGCGCATGCTGTGCGCCAACATGCAAATGGTGCTGCAGGCCTGGCCTTTCCTGGGCGAAGAGCCGCCGGTGCTGGTCGACTGGTTGCCATGGAACCATACCTTCGGCGGCAACAAGACCTTCAACATCACGCTCTACAACGGCGGCACGATGTACATCGACGACGGCAAGCCAACGCCGCAAGCCATCGGCGAGACGCTGCGCAATCTGCGCGAAATCGCGCCGACGATCTATTTCAACGTGCCCAAGGGCTGGGAAGAAATCGCCCACGCGATGGAGAACGACGCCGACCTGCGCCGCATCTTCCACAGCAAACTCAAGCTCGAGTTCTATGCCGCGGCCGCCCTGTCGCAACCGATCTGGGACCGCCTGCACGCGCTGGCCGAGCAGGAATGCGGCGAACGCATCGTGATGACCACGGGCCTGGGCATGACCGAAACCGCTCCCTGCGCGCTGTTCGTCACGCGCCAGGAAGTGCGCGCCGGCCAGATCGGCATCCCCTGCCCCGGCGTCGAGATCAAGCTCGCCCCGGTCGGCGACAAGCTGGAACTGCGCTACCGCGCGCCCAGCGTGACGCCCGGCTACTGGCGCGCGCCGGACCAGACGGCGGAAGCCTTCGACGAAGAAAACTTCTTCTGCTCGGGTGACGCCGTCAAGTGGCTGGACGAATCCAATCCCGATCTCGGCCTGGTGTTCGACGGCCGCGTGGCGGAAGACTTCAAGCTCTACACCGGCACCTGGGTTTCGGTAGGCCCGCTGCGCGGCCGCGTGCAGCACGAGGGCGCGCCCTATGTGCACGATGCCGTGGTTACCGGCCACGATCGCGACGAAGTCGGCATCCTGGTGATTCCCCACATCGAGCTGTGCCGCAAGCTGGCCGGCTTGCCGGCCGACGCGCCGGTGGGCGAGATCTTCGCCGCAGCCAGGGTGCGTGAATTCTTTCAGGCCATGCTCGACCGGCTGCATGCACAGGGCACGGGCAGCGCCAACCGCATCACGCGCGCGCTGATTCTGCAGGAACCGCCATCGATCGACCGCGGCGAAATCACCGACAAGGGTTCGATCAACCAGCGTGCCGTGCTCAAGCACCGCGCCCATCTGGTCGAGGCGCTGCACGAAGGGCGCGACCCGGCCATTTTCTTTCCCTCCCAACGATAAGGTTCACCATGTCAGGCAAGGGCTTCTACTCCAGTTTCAGCGACGTCTGGATGATCGACGGCGTACGCACGCCGATGGTCGACTACTGCGGCGCCTTCGGCGACATCTCGCCCACCGACATGGGCATCAAGGTCGCGCGCGAAATCCTCCGGCGCACCGGCGTCGCGCCGGCCGACATCGGCTCGGTCATCACGGGCAACATGGCGCCCGGCGACAGCTTCCAGTTCTTCCTGCCGCGCCATATCGGCCTGTATGCGGGCGTGCCGATCGAAGTGCCTGCAATCAACGTGCAGCGCATCTGCGGCACCGGCTTCGAGCTGTTCCGCCAGGCCGGCGACCAGATCGAGCGCGGCTACACGGACGCAGCGCTGGTGGTCGGCACCGAATCGATGACGCGCAACCCGATCGCTTCCTACGTGCACCGCACCGGCTTCAAGCTCGGCGCGCCGGTGCAGTTCGAGGATTTCATGTGGGAAGCACTGATCGACAAGGCGCCCGGCATCACGATGCCGCAGACCGCCGAAAACCTGGCGAAGAAGTACGGCATCACGCGCAGCGAAGTCGACGACTACGCATCCCTCTCGTTCGAGCGTGCGCTCAAGGCGCGCGAGGCCGGCTTCTTCTCCGGCGAGATCGTGCCGGTCGCCAATGAAAGCTTCGAGCTGGAAGGCTATGCCAAACGCGGCATCCGGCTGGTCGGCAAGGTCAAGGAAATGACCGAAGACACGCATCCGCGCCCTTCCCCGGTCGAGGTTCTGGGCAAGCTGCGCGCGTTGTATCCGGACGGCGTTCAGACCGCCGGCAACAGCTCGGCGCTGGTCGATGCCGCCGCAGCTGCCGTCGTCGCCTCCGGTGACTTCGTGCGTGCCAACGACAAAAAGCCGCTGGCACGCGTGGTCGCGGCAGCGGTCGTTGGCGTGCCGCCGGAAATCATGGGCATCGGCCCGGCGCCGGCGATCCGTCTGCTGCTCGAACGCAGCGGCCTGAAGCTGGACGACATCGGCCTGTTCGAAATCAACGAAGCCCAGGGCGCGCAAACGCTGGCGGTCGCCCGCGAGCTCGGCCTGGACATCGGCAAGATCAACGTGCACGGCGGCGCCATCGCGCTGGGCCATCCGCTGGCGGTGACCGGCGTGCGCCTGACGATCACGGTCGCGCGGGCCATCCAGCAGCGCGGCCTGCGCTACGGCGTGGCTTCGGCCTGCATCGGTGGCGGCCAGGGGATTGCGCTGCTGCTGGAAAACCCCGAAGCTGCCTGAAAAAAAGCATTCAAGACTAGGAGACAAGAATGAACCTGCAAGGACAAGCGGCCATCGTCACCGGTGGCGCCTCCGGCCTCGGCGCCGAAACCGTGCGCGAACTGGCGCGCTCCGGCGCCAGGGTGACCATCCTCGATCTGAATCTGGAAGCCGGCGAGAAGCTGGCTGCCGAAGTGGGCGGCAAGGCCTTCGCCTGCGACATCTCGAACAGCGCGCAAGTCACCGAAGCACTGGCCGGCGCACGCGCCGCGCACGGACCGGCGCGCGTGCTGATCAACTGCGCCGGCATCGGCGGCGCCAAGCGTCTGGTCGGCAAGGACGGCTCGCCGATGCCGCTGGAAGACTTCAGCCGCATCATCAACATCAACCTGATCGGCACCTTCGACGTGATCCGTCAGACCGCCGCCGACATGGCAAAGCTGGACGCGCTGGACGATGGCGAGCGCGGCGTGATCGTGATGACGTCCTCGGTCGCGGCCTACGACGGCCAGATCGGCCAGGCGGCCTACGCGGCCTCCAAGGGCGCGCTCGCCTCGCTGACGCTGCCGCTGGCGCGCGACCTCGCGCAGATCGGCGTGCGCGTGGTCACGATCGCCCCGGGTCTGTTCCTCACGCCGCTTCTGTACAAGCTGCCGGAGGAAGTGCAGCAATCGCTGGCGGCCTCGATTCCCTTCCCGAAACGTCTGGGCAAGCCCGCCGAATTCGCCGCGCTGGCGACGCACATCGTCGGCAACCTGTCGCTCAACGGCGAAGTGATCCGTCTCGACGGCGCGCTGCGCATGGCGCCGCGCTAGAACGAACAAGCATGCAAAGCCGTCCGGGCATCTGTGCGAATGCAGCGCCCGGTTTCGATAACAAATCCATTCGCAAGCAGTACCCGTACCACGTCCACCAAGGAAGATAGGAGAACACAATGAAAATCAAGCTTCGCGCCACCCTGCTGGCATCCGCCCTCGCCCTGCTGGCCGTCAAGGCCCACGCAGACATCACCATCGGCGCCGTGCTGCCCCTGACCGGCCCGGCCTCCGGCCTCGGCATTCCGACCAAGAACGGCTTCCCGCTGTGGCCGGAAACCGTCGGCGGCGAAAAGGTCAAGCTGATCATCCTCGACGACGCCTCCGACCCGACCCAGGCCAGCAAGAACGCCCAGCGTCTGGTCACGGACGACAAGGTCGATGTGCTGATCGGCTCCACTGCCACGCCGGCTGCGATCGCCATGGCGGAAGTGGCCACCGCGTCCAAGACACCGCAACTGTCGACCTCGCCGGTGATGCTGCCCGAAGGCAAGGGTGACTGGACCTTCCGCCTGCCGCAATCGAACATGGTCATGGCCAGCGGCGTCGTGCGCCACATGAAGGGTGCGGGCGTGAAGACCGTCGGCTTCCTCGGCTACAGCGACGCCTACGGCGAGAGCTGGCTGCAGGAATTCTCGAAGGCTGCCAAGGAAGCCGGTATCGAGCTGATCACGACCGAGCGCTTTGCTCGCGCCGACACCAGCGTGACTGGACAGGCTCTGAAGGTTGTATCGGCCAAGCCGGACGCCGTCCTGGTGGTGGCTTCGGGTTCGGGCGCTGCGATGCCGCACAAGACCCTGGTCGAGCGCGGCTTCAAGGGCAAGATCTACCAGACCCACAGCGCCGCTTCGCGCGATCTGCTGCGCATCGGCGGCAAGGATGTGGAAGGCGCTTTCGTGATCGCCGGCCTGGCCGTGATCCCGGAAGCCCTGCCGGATTCCCACCCGTCCAAGAAGGTCGCAGTGGACTTCGTGCAGCGCTACGAGAAGATGTACGGCGCGGGTACCCGCAACCAGTTCGCAGCCCACACCTATGACGCCTTCCTGCTGCTGGACAAGCTCGTACCGATTGCAAAGCAGAAAGCGCAACCGGGTACGCCGGAGTTCCGTGCCGCGCTGAAGGAAGCACTGGAATCGGCCGGCAACGTGACCATCACTCAGGGCGTGATCCACTTCACCCCGACCGACCACTTCGGTCTGGGTTCCAACTCTCGCATGATGCTGACCATTGAAAACGGCAACTGGAAGGCATTGAACTAAGGTTCGACGCCTGCCATGGAATGACCGTCGTCCCGGCCGCG
>JAEZHR010000389.1 GCA_023416415.1 Pseudomonadota bacterium | reverse complement strand
GTGCGCGACTGACCGGGCCTAGCTGTTCGCCAGCGCAGTCAGCACGCCCGCGAGCACGCGTGCGCCGGCAGCGAGATCGGCTTCGGCCGTATCTTCCGCCGGATTGTGGCTGATGCCGCCACGGCTGGGCACGAACAGCATCGCCGTCGGACAGACGTCGGCCAGGTACATGGCATCGTGAAAGGCGCCCGAGCCGAGACGCATTGCAGGCGCGCCGCTGACCCCGACGGCAGCATCAATCACTTTCAGGACATTGGCATCGAAGTTGGTGGGCGCGCGCCGCATCAGACGACGCATCGAGCACCGGCATTTGCCGTTCGCCGTCTCGACCATGCTGCGCAAGGCCGATTCGGTGTCTTCGAGCATGCTTTCCTGCGGGTGACGCAGGTCTACGGTGAAGACCACGCGGTCGGCCACCGTGTTGATCGATCCCGGCGCAGCCTCGAAACGTCCTACGGTGATGCGCAGTGCGCCGTCATCGCGGACTTCGCCCAGCTCACCGATGCGGGCCACGAGACGCGCGGCGGTCATCAGCGCATCCTGCCGCACCGAAAGCGGCGTCGTTCCCGCGTGCGCGCTGCTGCCCAGTATGGTGATTTCGAACCAGCGCACACCTTGTATTCCGGTCACCACGCCCAGCGTGAAGCCGCCGGCTTCCAGGACCGGGCCCTGCTCGATGTGTGCTTCGACATAGGCATGCAGGCTGCGTCCCAGCGGCACCTGAGCGGCCTGCGGCGTTGCGGCCAGCGCCGCGTCGCGTGCCGTCTCGAAGCGTACGCCTGCGGCGTCCTGCGCCTGCAGCAGCGCGTCCAGGCGTGCGGGGTCGGCGAAGGAACTTGATCCCATCGCGCCCGGATGAAAGCGCGAACCCTCTTCGTTGGTCCAGACCGCCACCTCGACCGGACGCCGCGTGCGGATGCCGGCGTCGTCCAGCGCGCGCACGGCTTCGATGCCGGCGATGACGCCGTAGGCGCCATCCAGCCAGCCGCCGACCGGCTGGGTATCGATGTGGCTGCCGGTCACGACCGGGTCCAGGTTCTCGCTGCCGGCGCGTCGCAAGAACAGGTTGGCTGCTGCATCGACGTGCCAGCTGTAGCGATCGTCCGTGAAGAGGCTGCAAAGCCAGCGCCGTGCATCGAGCTCGACCGGCGTCAGCGCTTCGCGCGCCACGCCGCCGTCCTCGCGCAAGCCGAACTTCGCAAGTGCGCGCTGCGCGGAGATCAGTCGTTCAGCGCGTACATAGCTCATCGCGCTAAGCGCGTCGGCGCCGAGAACTGCTTTCGAATCGTCGGTCATGAAAAGGCCCGGAAACTATGTCTGGTGACGCCCAGGCTGCCAATCGAACGCCTGGCGGATCGATGCGGCATCGCGCACACCCGCAGCCAGCAGAATCGCAAGGCGAATCCGCACCTTGCGAGCGCTCAGGTCGCTCACACCAATGGCACCGGCTTCTTCCAGGTCATGCAGCGAACCCGGGAACTCGTAGCTCTGGAAGGTCGGGCCATGCAGGGTGCTGCTGCTCACGAGCACCTTGATGCCGCGTTCGACCGCGGCTCGAATCGGCGCCACCCAGGCAGGCGGAACATGTCCACGCCCAACGCCATCGATGACGATTCCCGCCGGTCCGCTGGCCAGCACCGCTTCCAGAAACCCGGTATCGGCGCCGGCATGCACGGCAACGATATCCACGCGCGGCAGAGCGGCTTCATGGCGAAGACGCGGCTGGCGCATAGGACGTTGCAGGATGCGCACGCGGCCGCCATCGTTGTAGCCTGCGGGCCCCAGACCGGGCGCATCGAATCCGTGCAGCTGGAAGCTGCTGACCTTGCGCACGAAAGAGGCGCTGAAGATCGACTCGTTGAACTGCACGAGCACGCCCAGACCCCTGCTTTGCTCCGCGGCCGCGAGCTCGATCGCGCGCCGCAGATTGGCATAGGCGTCCGTTCCAACCTCGTTCGGAACGCGCTGCGAACCCGTCAGCACGACCGGCACGCGCGGGCTCTCCAGCACGCACTCCAGGTAGTAGGCGGTGTCTTCCAGCGTGTCCGTGCCGTGCGAGATGACAATTCCATCGACGCCCCCTTCGGCGATCAATGTCTCGCACTGATCGCGCAATACGGCCCAGTCGTCCGGGGTGATTGCATTGCTCGGCTTCTGGAATACCGAACGCACCTCGACGGTGATCGAAGTGTCCAGCGCGGTCTGCTGCACCAGCACCTCGCCGGGCAAGGCGCCGGACACGCTGCGTCCGTCGCGTCCCGGTGCGCTTGCGATCGTCCCGCCGGTGGACAGCAGGACGACTCTTCGCTGTGGCGTGATCGGCTTCATGCCTGTTGCGCCTGCATCAGAACAGCATGTTCGGCAACAGCATGCTGATCGCCGGTACGTAGGTCACGATCAGCAATGCCACGACCATCAGCACGATCATCGGCAGAGAGGCGCGGAAGACTTCGTACAGCGTCATCTTCGAGATGCCCATGGCCACGAACAGGTTCAGGCCGACCGGAGGCGTGAGCATGCCGACGGACAGGTTGACCAGCGTGATGATGCCGAAGTGGATCGCATCCACGCCCACCTGCGCCGCGATCGGCTGCATCAGTGGCGACAGGATGATGATCGCCGAAGCGCTGTCCAGGAAGCAGCCGGCGACCAGCATGATCAGGTTGAACAGCAACATGATCAGGACCGGCGAGTCGGTGCTGGACAGAACCTGGGTCGCCAGCTGGGTCGGCGCGCCGGTGCTGGCCAGAATCCACGAAAAGGCGGAAGCGCCGGCCGTAATCAGCAGCAGCGTGCCCGACAGCAGACCGGTATCGCGCAGGATCGAGACGGTGTCTCGGATGCTGATGGTGCGATACACCACCGCACCAACCAGCCAGCCGTAGAGGCAGGCCGCAGCGGCGGATTCGGTCGGCGTGAAGATGCCGCTGTAGATGCCGCCCAGAAGAATCACCGGCAAGCCAAGGCCCCAGGCGGAGCGCTTGAAGGCCGTTCCGATCTGGGCCAGGGTCGGGAAGGCGTCGCGCGGGTACTTGTTGCGCACCGAGTACCAGCAGCTGTAGGAAATCAGCAGCGTGCCGATCAGCAGGGCCGGCAGCAGGCCTGCCGCAAACAGTTTGCCCACGGAAGTGCCGGTCACCGAGCCGTAAATGATCAACGCGATGCTGGGCGGAACGATCGGACCGAGCGTGCCGGCCGTCGTGATCAGACCGATCGCGAAGTACTTGTTGTAGCCGGCATTGACCATGGCCGGGAACATGATCGTGCCGATGGCAATCACGGTCGCCGGGCTGGAACCCGAAATCGAGCCGAAGAACAGACAGGCCAGCACGGTCGCAGCCGCCAGTCCGCCCGGCAACCAGCCGATCAAGGCCTTGGCCAGGTCGATGAGACGGTCCGACAAACCGCCGATGCGCATCAGTTCCGCCGCCAGGATGAAGAACGGAATCGACATCAGCGAGAAGTTGTTCATGCCCGAGAACATGCGCATGGGCACGACCATCGGGTCAACCCCGCCGAAGAACTGGAGCGCCAGGCCAACGGCCAGCGCGAGCGAAGCGAAGATCGGCAGGCCGAACAGCAGCAGGCCGAAGAAGATGGGGACGAGTGCGGATACCATGTTGATGCCTCTGTTAAGTCGCGCTTACAAGACTGATCGTTTCCTGCTGCTGGCCTTGTACAAGACGAACCGCCTGCTCCAGGTAACGGACGAACATGAGCACGGCGGAAACCGGAATCGACAGGTAGATGTAGGCCACGGGTATCTGCATGGCCGGGGACAGCTGCCCCATGTCGTTGGTGTTGGAGAACAGCAGCCAGCCGTAATAGGCCAGCGCGCCGGAAAACACCATTCCGAGCACTGCGGAAACGAACTTCAGAACGCGCGCGGTGCGGGGACCGACGAAGGCAAACACCGCCTCGACCGAGATGTGCGCCGAGTGGCGCACCCCCATGCTCGCGGCGAGAAAGCTCATCGAGATGAGCGAGTACAGGATGAGCTCTTCCGACCAGTACAGTGAATTGTTGAACACGTATCTGGCTGCCACCTGAACCACGGCAACGATGGTCGCGGTGAGGATGAGCACCACCACGGCAAAGCCTTCGATGCGATCGATGAGTCTGCTTACTGCTGCGAGCATGACGGTCCCCGTTTCATTCCTTGATTACTTGGCTGCCGCTGCGGCGATGGCCTTTTGCAGCAGTGCCGGCGTGACGCGCTTTTCGAATTCCTTGTAGATCGGCTTGGACTTCTCGATGAAGGCGGCGCGGCCTTCAGGGGTCAGTTCAATGATCTGGATCTTGCTTTCGATTTCCTTGCGGATCTGCTTTTCGTCTTCCTCGGTCAGCTCACGCGCATAGTCACGACCCACGTCGAACGCATCGGCGACAACCTTCTGCAGATCCGGCGGCAGCGACTGCCA
>JAEZHR010000328.1 GCA_023416415.1 Pseudomonadota bacterium | reverse complement strand
CGCGAAGAACGACATGCAGGCCATCGCCGTCGAGCACAAGATGGGCATCCGCGGCAGTCCAACCTGCGTGATGAGCTACGGCGACCGCGACGGTGCCGTCGGCTACTTGGTGGGCGAACCGAATCGCGGACTGGAATACATGTTCGTGATGGTCAACGAGACACGCTTCAACGTCGGCCTGCAGGGTATCGCCCAGAGTGAACGCGCGTGGCAGAAGGCGCTGACGTATGCGCGCGAGCGGCGCCAGGGACGCGATGTGGCGAGCGGCGAGGCAAACGTGCCGATCATTCGCCACCCCGACGTCAAGCGCATGCTGCTGACGATGCAGGCACGCACGATGGCGGCCCGCATGCTGGCCTATACGGCGGCCGGCTGGTTCGACCGTGCGCGCTTCGATCCGGATGCGCGGGAAGCCGAACGCTGCCGCCAGTACGTCGATCTGCTCATGCCGGTCGTCAAGGGCTGGAGCACGGAGATTGCGGTTGAGGTCACCAGCCTGGGCATCCAGATTCACGGCGGCATGGGCTTCGTGGAAGAGACCGGCGTGGCGCAGTACCTGCGCGACGTGCGCATCACCAGCATCTACGAAGGCACGACCGGCATCCAGGCGCAGGACCTCGCCAATCGCAAGATCCTGCGCGACGAAGGCAAGGCCATGCGCAGCCTGATCTCCGAGATGCGCGGTGTGGCGCAAGCCGCTGCGGCGTCGCCGGTATCCGGTCTTGCTCCCCGTCTGGAGCACACCGTCGATATCCTCGAAAACGCGGTGAAATGGGTTCTCGCGAAGGGGCAGGGCAACATCGGCGAAGTGCTCGCCGCCAGCACGCCCTTCCTGCATCTCGTCGGTACCGTCTGCGGCGCATGGCAGCTCACGCGTGCGGCCATCGTCGCGGCATCGCTGCGCGAGCAGCCGGATGCGGACAAGGCCTATCTCGCCGGCATCGTCTTGCTCGCCGGGTTCTACTTCACCAACCTCGCGCCTCAGGCCGAAGCACATGCGACGGCCATGACGGAAGGCGCATTGTTGGTGCAGCAGGCCGTTCTGGACTGAAGCAAGCGCCAGTGAATGGCCGGCGCCCCTTTGGTGCCGGCCGTTCCGATCACACCCGTTCGATCACCATCGCAATGCCCTGGCCTACGCCGATGCACATCGTGCACAGTGCGTAGCGCCCGCCGGTACGCTGCAGCTGCCAGGTCGCGGTGGTCACCAGACGCGCGCCGCTCATGCCCAGCGGATGGCCGAGCGCGATCGCGCCGCCGTTCGGATTCACGCGCGGATCGTCGTCACGCAGGCCCAGCATGCGCAGCACGGCCAGCCCTTGCGCGGCGAATGCTTCGTTGAGTTCGATCACGTCCATCTGGTCTAGCGTCATGCCCAGGCGCTCAAGCAGCTTCTGCGTGGCCGGCGCCGGGCCGATGCCCATCACGCGCGGCGCAACGCCGGCGGTGGCCATGCCCACGATGCGCGCGCGCGGCGTAAGGCCGTAGCGTGCGGCGCTGGCTTGGTCGGCCAGCAGCAGTGCGCAGGCGCCGTCATTGACGCCGGACGCATTGCCGGCGGTGACCGTGCCGTCCGGGCGTACCACACCCTTCAGTTTGGCCAGCGCTTCCATGTTGGTGGCGCGCGGATGTTCGTCCTGCCTGACGATCAGCGGATCCCCCTTTTTCTGCGGAACCGTCACCGGCACGATTTCCTGTGCCAGCAGGCCCTTCTTTTGGGCAGCCGCCGCCTTTTCCTGACTGGCGAGCGCGAAGCGGTCCTGGTCCTCGCGCCCGATCCTGTAGTCATCGGCCACGTTCTCGGCCGTTTCCGGCATCGCATCGACGCCATACTGCGCCCTCATCGCCGGGTTGATGAAGCGCCAGCCGATGGTAGTGTCCTGCAGTTGCGCGTTGCGGGAGAAGGCGCTGTCGGCCTTGCCCATTACGAAGGGCGCGCGTGTCATCGATTCCACGCCGCCAGCGATCATCAGGCCCGTTTCGCCGGATTTGATCGCGCGCGCTGCCGTGCCGACGGCATCCATGCCAGAGCCGCACAGGCGATTGACGGTGCTGCCGCCGACTTCCTGCGGCAGGCCGGCCAGCAGCGCGGCCATGCGTGCGACGTTACGGTTGTCTTCGCCCGCCTGGTTGGCGCAGCCGAGAATCACGTCTTCGACGGCGGCCCAGTCCACGTGGGGGTTGCGCTGCATGAGCGCGCGCAGCGGGATGGCGGCAAGGTCGTCCGCGCGCACGTCCTTGAGGGCGCCGCCGTAGCGGCCGATGGGCGTGCGGATCGCGTCGCAGATGAAAACCTGGTTCATGTGTATTCCGTTTTGTTGTGGGAAATGCTGTACCGAGGCGGGCAGACCACGTTGTAGTGCGTCGCATTCTGCCTGCACGGAGGGGCATAACTGCAAGCAACATGCCAAGACTTCGGTCAAGCCTCTTGTCGACGCGCGACTCACTCAGGCACGCGTGAGACGGCAACATGAGGCTTGCCGGTGCGCTTGTGGCTGTCCGTTCGGGAGACAGGCGTCTACGCAAAAGACACTGGCGTTCACGTGGAACTGTGTGCAGCACGAACAATTCGCGCACGGATGCCGGTGCCGTGACGAATTTCCAATTGGCATGTGTATTGCATAGCAGCAGAGATCGAAGGCGAAGCGCACGCACAGAGAATGCAGCCGTACCGGGCCGCTTTGCGTGCGGCACAGCATACAAACAGCATATAAACAGGGAGGGTGCACTCACATGAGAATCGGGATACCGGTCGAGACGCGACCGGGCGAAACGCGCGTTGCAGCGACACCGGAGACGGTGAAGAAACTGGTCGCGGCCGGACATGACGTGGTGGTGCAATCGGGCGCCGGCCTGGCGGCCAGCGTGCCGGACGGCGCCTATGCAGCCGCGGGCGCTGCCATCGGCAGCGCCGCCGAAGCACTGGGCTGCGACATGGTGCTGAAGGTGCGTGCCCCGTCGGCCGACGAGCGCGCGCAGATGAAACCGGGCGCCGTGGTCATCGGCATGCTCAATCCCTTCGATGCCGACAACACGGCCGCGATGGCTGCCCACGGTCTGACCGCCTTCGCGCTCGAAGCCGCGCCGCGCATCACGCGCGCGCAGTCGATGGACGTGCTGTCTTCGCAGGCCAACATTGCCGGCTACAAGGCAGTCATGCTGGCAGCCAATACCTACCAGCGTTTCATGCCGATGCTCATGACCGCCGCCGGCACGGTCAAGGCCGCGCGCGTGCTGATCATGGGCGTGGGGGTGGCCGGCCTGCAGGCCATTGCCACGGCCAAGCGGCTGGGCGCGGTGATCGAGGCGTCCGACGTGCGCCCGCCGGTCAAGGAACAGGTCGAATCGCTGGGCGCGAAATTCATCGACGTGCCCTACCTGACCGACGAGGAGCGCGAAATCGCGCAGGGCGCAGGCGGCTATGCGCGCCCGATGCCGGAAGCCTGGATGAAGCGCCAGGCCGAACTGGTGCACGAACGCGCGAAGCAGGCGGACATCATCATCACCACCGCCCTGATTCCGGGCCGCAAGGCGCCGGTGCTGATCGGCGAAGACACGGTCCAGGCCATGAAGCCGGGCTCGGTGATCGTCGACATGGCGGTCGAGCAGGGCGGCAACTGCCCGCTGTCCGAGCTGGGCAAGACCGTGGTCCGGCATGGCGTGTCGATCATCGGCGAACCCAATCTGGCCTGCCTGGTGGCGGCCGACGCATCCGCGCTGTATGCGCGCAACGTGCTGGACTTCCTGAAGCTCGTCTTCGACAAGGAAGGCCAGTTCGTCATCAACCGCGACGATGAAATCGTCGCCGCCACCCTGCTGTGCAGCGGTGGCGAGATCCATCGCAAGTAACCCACCAAGGAAGTTTGAAATGCAACGCATCATGCTGCGCGCGAAGATTCACCGCGCATCCGTCACCCAGTGCGACCTTCACTACGAAGGTTCGTGCGGAATCGACGAAGATCTGCTGGAAGCAGCGGACATCAAAGAGTTCGAGAAGATCGACCTGTACAACGTGAACAACGGCGAACGCTTCACGACCTATGCGATCAAGGGCAAGCGCGGCAGCGGCGAAATCTCGCTCAACGGCGCTGCGGCACGCAAGGCGCACCTGGGCGATCTGCTGATCATCTGCACCTTTGCACCGATGAATGAGGAAGAGGTCGAGACCTACGTGCCGAAGGTCGTGTTCGTTGACGAGAAGAACCGGATCACGGGATTGAAAAAGCAGGAATAGTCAGCATCGCGCCGACACGACATCCAGCAGCACAACAATAATTGGAGGGGTCATGGAAGTCAGTCACACCGTCATCAATCTTATCATCTTCGTGCTGGCCATTTACGTTGGCTATCACGTGGTGTGGGGCGTCACGCCCGCGCTGCACACGCCGCTCATGGCGGTGACCAACGCGATCTCGGCCATCGTCATCGTCGGCGCCATGCTGGCGGCGGCGCTGACCGAGGGTCGCGTGGGCCAGGTCATGGGTTTCCTTGCCGTCACGCTGGCCGCGGTCAACGTCTTCGGCGGCTTCCTGGTCACCCAGCGCATGCTGGAGATGTTCAAGAAGAAGGACAAGGGCGCCAGGACCAAGGCGGCGTCCGCCGACAACGTGGCGGAGGCGAAATGATGAGCATGAATGTCGTGACATTGCTGTATCTGGTCGCCTCGGTGTGCTTCATCCAGGCGCTCAAGGGGCTGTCGCATCCGACCACGGCCCGCATGGGCAACGTGTTCGGCATGAGCGGCATGGCGATCGCGGTGTTTACCACCGCGGCGCTGATCCTGCGCCTGAAGGGCGAGATGGATTCCGGCGCCTCGGGCGGCCTGGGCTACGGCCTGGTCGTGCTCGGCATCGTCCTCGGCGGCACCGTCGGTGCGATCATTGCCCGGCGCGTCGAAATGACCAAGATGCCGGAACTGGTCGCGGCGATGCACTCGCTGATCGGCCTGTCGGCGGTGTTCATCGCGATCGCCGCCGTGGCCGAACCCTGGGCCTTCAACATCGTCGCCGCGCACGACACGCCCATCCCACTGGGCAACAAGATCGAACTGTTCATCGGCACCTTCGTGGGCGCCATCACCTTCTCCGGCTCGGTGATCGCCTTCGGCAAGCTGGCCGGCAAGTACAAGTTCCGCCTGTTCCAGGGCGCGCCCGTGGTCTTCCCCGGCCAGCACCTGCTCAACCTCGTGCTGGCGCTGGTGATGCTCGGCTGCGGCATCGCCTTCTGCATCACCGATGCGTGGGAACCGTTTCTGCTGATGGCGGCGATTGCCTTCGTGCTGGGCGTCCTGATCATCATCCCGATCGGCGGCGCCGACATGCCGGTGGTGGTGTCGATGCTCAACAGCTATTCGGGCTGGGCGGCGGCCGGCATCGGCTTCTCGCTGAACAACGCGATGCTGATCATCGCCGGCTCGCTGGTGGGCTCTTCCGGCGCGATCCTGTCCTACATCATGTGCAAGGCGATGAACCGCTCGTTCTTCAACGTGATCCTGGGCGGCTTCGGCGGCGACGCGGCAGCCGCCAGCGGCGGCGCACAGCAGCAGCGCAACGTGAAGTCCGGCTCGGCCGACGACGCGGCCTTCCTGATGGGCAATGCGGAAACCGTGATCATCGTGCCCGGCTACGGTCTGGCGGTGGCGCGCGCCCAGCATGCCTTGATGGAACTGGCGCAGAAGCTCACGGAAAAGGGCGTGACGGTGAAGTTCGCGATCCACCCGGTGGCCGGGCGCATGCCGGGCCACATGAACGTGCTGCTGGCCGAAGCCGAAGTGCCGTACGACCAGGTGTTCGAGATGGAAGACATCAATGGTGAATTCGGCCAGGCCGACGTGGTGCTGGTGCTGGGGGCCAACGACGTGGTGAACCCGGCGGCCAAGGACCCGAAGTCGCCGATCGCCGGCATGCCGATCCTGGAGGCGTACAAGGCCAAGACCGTGATCGTCAACAAGCGCTCGATGGCCGCCGGCTACGCCGGCCTCGACAACGAACTGTTCTACATGGACAAGACCATGATGGTGTTCGGCGATGCCAAGAAGGTCATCGAGGACATGGTCAAGGCGGTGGAGTAGAAGCCGCTGGTTTTGTACGAAAGGCCGCGCCTTCTCAGCGCGGCTTTTTTTACTTGGGCTCCTGCTGCAGCAGCGAGATGACGGCCTGCCGGTCTGCACCGGCAGCACCTTCCTGTTCCAGCTTTCGGGCCAGTTCCAGCGGAGTGAGGCCGAACCGGCGATCCCTGATGTCGGTTCTTGCTCCGGCCCGCAGCAGCAGGCCGACCTCGTTTGCCGCATTGGCGATTACCGCTGCATGAAGGGGCGTGCCCTGATGCATGTCCGGGTGATCGATGCGCAGACCCTTGTCGATCAGGAAGCGCATAATCTGCTCGCGTTCCTCAATCGACGATGCGCCCTGGGTCACGAAGGATGCGCCAATGCCCTGGTGTAAGGCAGCGATATCGCGCTCGGTACCGCGGAAGGTGAAAAGATATGCACGGCACAAGGGCTTGGGGAAGGGAATGACTAGGTCGCCCTTGTCGGCGCAGACCAACAAGCCCTCGATGTCCTGGGTGGTAAGGGCGTACGTCGCGAATAGGCCGTAGGCGATACAAGTCGCTCCGATCAGCGAAGCGAACTATTTCTTCTTGCGCATCTTATGCCTGCATTGCGGTTTTCAGGTGGTCTCTGTGGTATCGCACAAAGGCTACGAGGGGAACATGGGTTTCAGTACCAGCTTTCGCTCGCAGGATGGTATGGAAGGAGCTGCGGAAATTACGCGCCAGTTGCTCCCGGACTCGCTCATAAACGCGAACTTGGTGCAGCGACCGTCCTTGAAGATTCTTGAACCAGTGCCGTGCCGCCCGCATTGCGGGTTTGCGAAGAGCCTTGCTCGCGCCAAGCCCAGGATTGGCGCTCCATCGAAAAGCTTGCTCGATCCACCCCATCGCCAAGCTGGCGTCCACCGCCTCAACCAACAGACCTTGAGCAAGACTTTGCATTTCGTGTGAAAGGTGGCTTGCCTCGATCAGGTGGCGGTCGGTCGTAAAGAAGAAGCCTAGGGCGTCACGGGTTTCCCGATCGTCCAACAAGATTTCTCCCTCCGAAAAGGAGCGGAGTTGTACTTGCTTCATCACCATGTCGTTTTTCTCCCGTAACAGTATGCGCAAGCCGCGCATCCGCCATTACCAAAATGGCATATGGTGAGCGTAGTTAAAGTAATTGCAACAATCAACGGGGTCGTCGCGCGAATGTGCGTGGAGACTGCACACCGAGGGGAGGTCTATCTGTGTCCGAACATCATGTGCTCGGCCAGCGCGCGCTTGGCGAATGGCAGCGTGTCGAGCAGGCCGAGTGAGAGGCCGAGCAGGGATTGGGCTGGCGCCAAGGGATTCGCAAAGATGCGTGCCAGCGTGTCGGTCAGGCCGATGGTGGCGCCACGGTCGAGGCGGCGCTCGGCAAGGAATTGCGCGAGCGCGTTCGGGCCGGGTTCCCTTGCCAAGGCGCGTGCCAGTACGGCGGCGTCGCGCAGGCCGAGGTTGAGACCTTGCCCGGCGACGGGGTGCAAGGTCTGGGCGGCGTTGCCGATGGAGACCGTGCGATTTGTGGCACCTTCCTGGGCGTTCAAGCCAAGGGGGTAGGCATGGCGGGGTGAAACCTGGATGAAGCGCCCCAGGCGGGTGCCGAAAGCGTGCTGCAGCTCGGTCACGAATGCCGCGTCATCGAGGGTCAGCAGGCGCTCGGCATTCTGCGGGCGTGTGCACCACACCAGCGCGTAGCCATCGTCCTGTGGCAGCAAGGCGAGCGGGCCCTCGTCGGTGAAGCGCTCGAACGCGGTCCTTGGCTGCCGTGCATCCGTCCGGACATGCGCAATCAGCCCGTGTTGCCCGTAATCGCGGCGTTTTGCCCTGGCATCCTGATCCGAGTACAGGCCGCCTTCGGCACGTACCATGACGGCGGCCGTCAGCCAGTTGCCGTCGCTCAGGCGGAGCTCGACCGCATCCGGCCCTTCAGTCCAGGATTCGACTTGCAGCGGGCGGCGCAGGCTTGCGCCGGTGGTGCCAAGCGCCTTGCTCAAGGCTTCGATCAGCACTCCGTAACGCGCCACGTAGCCGAGCGCGGGCAGCGCGAATTCGTGCGCCTCGATCAGCGTGCGGCCGAAGCGGCCGCGACGCGAGACGTGGATGCGCTCGATCGGGGTCGCCGGGATGGGCCAGGCTTCTATGTCTTCCAGCAGCTGGCGACTGCCGTAGGACAGGGCAATCGAGCGCGGATCGCGCGCGGCCTGCTCTGCCGGTTTGGCGTCGATCAATGCAATGCCTTGCGCTGGCTGACCGCGCCGTATCAGTTGCAACGCCAGCGCCAAACCCACCGGGCCGGCGCCGCAAATCGCGATGTCGTAATCCGGAAGCACGGCGCTTATCCGCGCATGGCGGCTTCGACTTCGGCCACCGTCTTCGGCGTGCCTTCGCTTAGCAGTTCGCAGCCGGTTTCTGTCACCAGCGCGTCGTCCTCGATGCGTATGCCGATGTTCCAGAACTGCTCGGGCACGCCTTGTTCGGGGCGCACGTAGATGCCGGGTTCGATCGTCAGCACCATGCCGGGGACCAGCTTGCGCCAGGGACGCTCGCCTTCAGCAGGACCGGGTTCGCGGTAGTCGCCGACGTCATGCACGTCCATGCCCAGCCAGTGGCCGGTGCGGTGCATGTAGAACTGGCGGTAGTCGCCCTTTTCGAGCACGTCTTGCAGATCACCAACCTTGTTGCGGTCAAGCAGGCCGGTATCGAGCATGCCTTGGGCGAGCACGCGCACAGCCGCGTCGTGGCCTTCCATGAAACTCTTTCCGGGTGCCGTTTCGGCAATGGCTGCATACTGGGCGGCCAACACGATTTCATACAGCGCCTGCTGTGGCGCGGAGAAACGGCCGCCAACCGGGAAGGTGCGGGTGATGTCGGAAGCGTAACCGTCCAGCTCGCAGCCGGCGTCGATCAGAACCAGGTCGCCGTCACGCAGTTCGGCATCACCGGCGCGATAGTGCAGCACGCAGGCATTGGCGCCGGCGGCAACGATGGAGCCGTAGGCGGGAAACTGCGAACCGTGGCGGCGGAACTCGTGCAGCAGTTCGGCTTCCAGATGGTATTCGCGCAAGCCCGCGCGTGCTGCCGCCATGGCGCGACGATGGGCGCCGGCCGAGATCTGTGCAGCGCGGCGCATGATGTCGATTTCGCCGCCATCCTTGATGAGGCGCATTTCATCGAGCGGCACGTGCACATCGTGGATGGTGCTCGGCTCTCCGACGCCGGCGCGGGCCTGGGCACGCACCGCGCGCAGCCAATCCTGGATGCGCGCGTCGAGCTTTGCATCATGACCGAGCGTATGAAACAGCGCAGGGGCATCGGCCAGCAGCTTCGGCATTTCCACATCCAGCGCGTCAATGGAGAAGGCTGCGTCGAAACCGAAGGCATCGCGTGCGGCATCCGGACCGTAGCGATAGCCGTCCCAGATTTCGCGTTCGAGGTTCTTTTCCCGGCAAAACAGGATGGAGCGGTCGGTCTTGCCCGCCACCAGCACAATCAGCGCCTCCGGCTCCGTGAAGCCGGACAGATAGTAGAAATAGCTGTCGTGGCGGTACGGATAGTCGGCATCGCGGTTGCGCATGACTTCCGGCGCGGTCGGGATGATCGCGACGCCGCCACCGTGGGCATGCATGTGCGCGAGCAGTGTCGCGCGTCGTTGTGCGTAGCTGGTCATGGCTTATCCATTCAGTTGTGCCAGGCGCTCCGGCGTGCCCACATCGGTCCATTCGCCGCGCCAGACTTCGCCGCCCACCTGGCCGCGCGCGGCATACTGGCGCAGCAGTGGGGCGAGCGCGGCGCGCTGGCCGGGTTCTATGCCGTCGAAAATTTCCATCCGGTAGACGCCGATGCCGGAAAACGTGTAGCGCGGCTCACCTTCATTGGCGATTGAAAAACTGTTCAGCGCGAAGTCGCCGTTTGGGTTGTGCGTGGGGTTCTTCACCAGATACAGCCAGGCCACGTCGCGCTTGTCGTGCGCATGCGGATTGCCCCACATGTCGTTGTCGAGCAGCGCTTCCTTCACTGGCTCGAAGTCGAACTGCGGGCAGTAGATGTCGCCCGCAACCGCTACGAACGGTTCTTCGCCCAGCAATGCGCGCGCCTTGGCGATGCCGCCGGCAGTTTCCAGTGCAGTGCCTTCGGCTGAATAATCCAGCCGCGCCCCGTACTGCGAACCGTCACCCAGGGCCTCCTCGATCATGTGGCCGAGATGGGCGTGGTTGATCACGATGTCGCTGATGCCGGCACGTACCAGGTTCTGGATGTGCCAGACGATCAGCGGCCGGCCGCGCACCTCCAGCAAAGGCTTGGGACAGGCATCTGTCAGCGGACGCATGCGTTCGCCGCGACCGGCGGCGAAGATCATCGCTTTCATCAGAACGTGTACCCGACTGCGGGCGCCTTGTTCGCGAATTCGTCCAGCAGCACGATCAGCGGCGCCAGCTCACGATAGCGGCCAGCTGTCTTGCGTGCGTATTCCATCACCAGCGGCAGATCGGCGAGATAGGCGTCCTTTCCATCGCGGTGATACAGACGCGCGAAAATGCCGAGCACTTTCAGGTGGCGCTGCAGTCCCATGTACTCGAAATCGCGATAGAAGGTGTCGACGTCGGATGGCACCGGCAGGCCGGCGCGACGTGCGCGCTCCCAGTAGCGGATCGCCCAGTCGAGCACCTGTTCTTCGTCCCACTGGATGTAGGCGTCGCGCAGCAGCGAGACCAGATCGTAGGTGATCGGGCCATACACGGCATCCTGGAAGTCGAGAATGCCGGGGTTGCCTTGTGCCAGTACCATCAGGTTGCGTGAATGGTAGTCGCGGTGCACGTAGACGCGGGGCTGGGCCAGGTTGTTTGCAAGCAGGGCTTCGAATACCCTGGTCAGCATGCCGTGTTGCTTGTCGTTCATCTCGATGCCGAGATGACGGGAGACATACCACTCCGGGAACAGGTCCAGCTCCCGCTGCAGCAGTGCACGATCGTATTCGGGCAGCACCCCCGGCTTGCTCTGGGCCTGGATCAGTACCAGGGCGTCGATCGCGTCCATGTACAGCTTGTGGGCAGTGTCCGGCGAGAGTTGGTTCAGGTAGGTGGTCGTGCCGAGGTCGGACAGCAGCAGGAAGCCGCGCGCTTCATCTTGCGCCAGTACGCGTGGTACGGAGGCGCCGGTGCTGCCGAACAATTCGGCCACGCGCACGAACGGCCGCACGTCTTCCTGCGGCGGCGGCGCGTCCATGGCGATGCAGGTCCCGCCATCGCTGCCATCGACTCGGAAATAGCGACGGAAACTGGCGTCGGAGGAGGCGGGGCGGATGGTGTCGGCACGGACCGGGCCGCCGGGCAGGGCGGCCAGCCACTGTTTCAGTTCGGTCAAGCGCAAGTCGGCGGCCTGCGCCGAGATCGGGGCGGATTCCTGGGGGGACATTCTGGAGCATTGGGGAGGATGAGTTCTCATATAATACGGGATTGAGCTCAAAAATGTGCCTGCCCGCCTTCCTTCATGACCCGGCCTCCAGCGTCATTTTCCCGGAAACGCCTGTTCCGCATCCTGACCACCGCGCTGGTAGCCGCTTCGGTTTCCGGAGGCGCTTTCGCCCAGCCGGGCGAGGATGACACCACCATCATCGATGCCGACCGCCTGACCGGCCGGCCGGACCGCGAAGTCCATGCCGACGGCGATGTCGTGATTGAGCGCGGGCCGAGCACCATATACGCGGACCGGGCCACCTACGACATCGTCGAAGACGAGGTGTATGCCACGGGAAATCTGCGCCTGCTGCGAAACGGCAATGTCTACACCGGCGAAGAACTGCGCATGCGCATCGCCGCAGGCAAGGGCTTCGTGTCGCAACCGACCTACGAGCTCGTGAGCAATGGCGCGCGCGGACGGGCATCGCGCCTGGTGTTCGAAAGCCAGGACCGCGCGACTGCATATGAAGGTACCTACAGTACCTGCGAAGGCCCGAACCCCGACTGGTACTTGCAGATGAGTCGTCTCGACCTCGATCAGGGGCGTGAGCAGGGGGTCGGCTATGGCACTTGGGTCTACTTCAAGGGTGTGCCCGTGCTGGCTGCGCCGGTGATGTCGTTCCCTCTGACGGATGAACGCAAGAGCGGCGTGTTGCCCCCCACTTTTGGCACTACCAACCGTGGCGGCTTCGAGCTGCAGGTGCCGTACTATTTCAACATCGCTCCCAACCGCGACCTGACGCTGTATCCGCGCGTGTACTCCAAGCGTGGCGTGCAACTGGGAGCGGAGGCGCGCTACCTGGAGCCGAATTTCTCCGGCGAGACCTACGTGGAAGGGATGGTGAAGGACAGCCAGACTGGCACATCCCGTTATGCGTTGTCATCGTGGCACTCGCAATCGCTCGCACCGGGCACGGTGTTTTCGTGGAATCTGAATCACGCGTCGGACAGCGACTACCCGACCGACTTCGCGCGGACCGATACCGCCGCCCGTCAGCGCTTGCTGTTGCGCGACGTTGTGCTTTCCTACAGCGGTGGCTTCTGGGGGGCCTCCGCGCGTGCCTCCAACTATCAGGTACTGCAGGATCTGAATGCTCCGCTCGTGCTTCCCTACGATCGTTTGCCACAGCTCACGGCCTATGCCAGCCGTCCAACCGATTTCGGAGACTGGAGCGTCACCTCGGAGCTGACCCGCTTCTGGCATTCGGATTTGGTGCGAGGAAACCGCTTCGTCATCAATCCCAGCATTTCCTATCCGTTCCTGCGCCCGGGATGGTTCCTCACACCGCGGCTGGCCCTGCACTCGTCGTACTATCAGCTGGAGACGCCGAACGTGGCCGGCAGCAATACCAATCTGTCGCGAACGGTGCCAACGTTCTCGCTCGACAGCGGACTCGTGTTCGAGCGCGATACCACCTACTTTGGTAGCGCCGCGACGCAGACTCTGGAACCGCGCCTTTTCTATGTCTACACACCTTATCGTGATCAGAGTCGCTTTCCGCTATTTGATACCGGTGAGGCCGACCTGAGTTTTGCGCAGCTGTTCAGCGAAAACCGTTTCGTCGGCAACGATCGCATCGCAGACGCCAACCATGTGACTGCGGCGCTCGTGTCACGTTTCCTCGACACCGACGGTGCTGAACGCATCCGTCTGGCGATTGCCCAGCGTTTCTATCACGACCGGCAGCGCGTGGTCTTGGGCGATGGGGGGCGCGAAGGACGCTCCGACATCCTGCTTTCCGCCTACGGCCACCTTACGCCCGGGCTCGCCGTTGACTCCAACTTGCAGTACAGCGAGTCATTGGGCAGCATCAGTCGCGCCAACGTCGGGACGCGCTGGAGTCCGGGGCCACGGCGGGTGTTCAACGTGCTGTTCCGGCGTGACTGGATAAACGATCTCAAGCAGATTGACATCTCGACCCAATGGCCGTTCGCCACTCGCTGGTACGGGGTGGCCCGGGTAAACTATTCACTGCCGGACAGCCAGGTGGCAGAGGCGCTGCTCGGCGTGGAGTACAAGCACGATTGCTGGGTGCTGCGCCTTGTTGCGCAGCGCACGCCGACCTCCGCTACGCTTGCCAACACCTCGTTCTTCGTACAGCTGGAGCTGACAGGCCTGACCCGGCTCGGCTCCAATCCGATTGACGCTCTGCGCGAAAACATTCCAGGCTACCAGTTGGTGACTGACCCGTAATCCCTCACTCAGGCATTCATGATGAACTTCCTCGAATCTTTCCGCGTGAAACAGTCCTCGTGCGCAATCGCTGCGTTTGCCTGCCTGCTGGCCGGCATCGGCCTGACGTTTGCGCATCCCGCTTCCGCGCAAGCCGCCACCTCCACGCGCGTGCAGCTGGCCGACGCCATCGTGGCCGTGGTCAACAGCGAGGTGATTACGCGCTACGAACTGAATGAACGCATCGATCGCGTCGAGCGCACGATGCGTGCGCAGAACATCGGCCTCCCGCCGGCCGATGTGCTTGAGCGCCAAGTGCTGGAATCCATGATCATCGACCGTGCCCAGCTGCAGCTGGCGCGCGAAACCGGAATCCGCATCGATGACGCCACGCTTGACCGTGCGATGGCCGGCATCGCCGCGCGCAACAGGATGACACCAGAAGGCTTTCGTCAGCAAATTGAACGCGATGGACTGTCTTTTGCACGCTTTCGCGAGGACCTGCGCAGCGAACTCACCATGCAGCGCCTGCGCGAGCGCGAGGTCGACAACAAGGTTCAGATCGCGGAGTCGGAAATCGATAACTACCTTGCGGCGGATGCCAAGGCCGCTGCCAGCGCACTTGAGTACAACCTGGCGCACATACTGGTGCGCATTCCGGAAAATGCAAGCGCCGAGCAGATCGCCCAAAGCCGCCAACGCGCCGAAGAAGTGCTAGCCAGACTCCAGCAAGGCGGCGACTTTGCACGCCTTGCCGCCACCTATTCCGATGCTGGCGATGCGCTGGCCGGTGGCGATCTCGGCTGGCGTACGCGCGAGCGCTTGCCGCAACTGTTCATCGATGCCCTGAACAATCTGCAGGAAGGACAGGTAGCGCCGCTGCTGCGCAGCGCCAACGGATTCCACGTCCTCAAGCTCAACGCCAAGCGCAATGC
>JAEZHR010000249.1 GCA_023416415.1 Pseudomonadota bacterium | reverse complement strand
ACGTAAGGCCCTTGGTCGGCAGCAGGCCGAGGTTCACGCCCATGTTGATGAAGGCCTGCACGCCGATCCAGATGCCGATGCCCTTGGCCGCAAGCCCGGCAAAGGTCAGGTCGAGCGCGATGGCCTGGCGGCCGATGTCGAAGGCGCGCTTGATGATCCAGTAGAACAGCGCGACCACGACGATCACGCCGACGAAGCCCAGCTCCTCGCCGATCACGGCAAGCAGGAAGTCGGTGTGCGCTTCCGGCAGGTAGTGCAGTTTCTCGACGCTGCCGCCCAGACCCACACCGAACAGCTCACCGCGGCCAAAGGCGATCAGCGAATGCGAAAGCTGGTAAGCCTTGCCGAGCGCGTTTTCCTCGGTCCAGGGATCGAGATAGGCGAAGATGCGCTCGCGCCGCCATGGCGAGAGCAGGATCACGGTAGTGAATACCCCCACCAGGGTCGCGCCGATGCCGCCGAACCAGATCAGGTTGATACCGCCCAGGAACAGAATCCCCATGGCGATACACACGATGACGCCGAATGCCCCGAGGTCGGGCTCGAGCAGCAGCAGCGCGCCAATCAGCGTGATCGCCGCCGCCATCGGCAGGAAGCCCTTGGTCAGGCGGTGCATGTATTCCTGCTTGCGCACCGTGTAGTCCGCCGCATACAGGACGACAAACAACTTCATCAGTTCGGACGGCTGAATGTTGAAGTACTTCAGCGAGATCCAGCGCCGTGCGCCGTTGACGCCCTTGCCGATGCCGGGAATCAGCACCGCTATCAGCAGCACGATGGTGATCACGAACAGCCACGGGGCGAGCTTCTGCCAGGTATCGATCGGCACCCGAAACACGATGGCACCCGCAATCAGTCCCATGCTGACGAAGATCGCCTGACGCATCAGGAAGTGCGTGTTGCTGTAATTCGCGTACTTCGGCGAATCCGGCAGCGCGACCGAGGCGGAGTACACCATCACCATCCCGAACATCAGGAGCAGCAGCACGACCCACAGCAGCGGCAGGTCATACTCCATCATCTTCGAGCGCTGTCCGGCACGCGGTACCGTCCCGAGCGGGGGCGACGACGCGAACGACGGGAGAGCGAGCTGGAAGGGCAGCTTCACGCGATCACCTCGCCACGAGACAAGGCCAGTTCACGCACAGCCTCGACGAAAACCTCCGAGCGGTGTGCATAGTTGCGGAACATGTCGAGGCTGGCACAGGCCGGGGACAGCAGCACCGCATCACCCGCGCGCGCCAGCTCGGCTGCCTGTTGCACTGCCTGCTCAAGCGTCTCGCAATCATGCAGGTCCACGCCGGCCGGCTCGACGGCAGCGCGCACGGCGGGCGCATCCTTCCCGATCAAAACCACGGCACGCACATGGCGCGCCACCGGCTCAGCCAGCGGGGTGAAGTCCTGTCCCTTGCCATCGCCACCGGCAATCAGCACGAGGCTCGGCTCGCGTTGCAGCGGTCCCAGACCGTTCAGCGCCGCGACCGTCGCACCGACATTGGTTCCCTTGCTGTCGTCGTAATACTCAACCCCGCCCACGTTGGCCACCAGCTCCACGCGATGCGGCTCGCCCTTGTACTCGCGCAGGCCGTGCAACAGCGGTGCCAGCGGCAGGCCGATCGCTCGGCACAGCGCCAGCGCGGCCAGCGCATTCATTGCATTGTGCAAACCACGGATCTGCAAAGCGTCGACCGGCATCAGGTGCTTGACCATGACCGGAATCTCGACGTTTTCATTCTTGCGGCGGCGACGCTTCTGGCCATCGCCTTCGTCGGAAGACTCGGCAACCGCCAGCCATTGCATGCCGTTGTCGTCGACCAGACCAAAGCAATTGGCCTGCTCCGGTTCGCTGCGGCCGAAACTGATCGTCGTGGCAAGCGGCTCGTCCATCTGCATGACGCGGGCGTCGTCTCGGTTGAGCACGCGGATCGTGCCTGCGCCGAAAATGCGCGCCTTGTCGGCCGCGTAGGCGTCCATGTCACCGTGCCAGTCGAGATGGTCCTGCGTCACGTTCAATACCGTCGCAACGTCGGCCTTCAGGCTGTCGGTCCAGTGCAGCTGGAAACTCGACAGCTCCAGCACCCATGCCTGCGGCAGACTGTCGCTCTCGATTGCGGCGCGCAGCTCGTCGAGCGCCGCCGGGCTGATATTGCCTGCCACGCGCGTGGAGAGCCCGGCGCGGCGGCACAGCAAACCGGTCATGCTGGTGACCGTGGTCTTGCCGTTGGTGCCTGTAATGGCGATCACCTTCGGGGCATACCCTTGCGTTTCGCGCAATACGTCCAGAGCCTGCGAGAACAGTTCGATCTCGCTCCACAGCGGGATGCCGCGCTCCTGCGCGGCCGGCACGATGTCCGCCAGCTCGCGCGTCGGTCCCAGGCCCGGACTGAGCGCCACGAAGTCGACGCCGTCGAGCAGCGATGCGCCGAAAGCGCCTCCGGCGAACTCCGATGTCGGCAAGGCTTCGCGCAGCTCCGGCAGGCGCGACGGCTCCATGCGCGTGTCGGCTACGCGCACGCGTGCGCCGCAGCGCGCCAGCCAGCGAGCCATCGCCAAGCCCGACTCGCCGAGTCCGAGCACCAGTGCCTGTTTGCCCTCGTAATTCATCTCGATATCCGATACCACCCTGTTCACCGCTGCTGTCGTGCCCGCAGCGATTCATTCGCTTGCTGCAGCGCTTATCTCAGCTTCAATGTCGACAGACCGAACAGCACCAGCATCATGGTGATGATCCAGAAGCGGATCACGACCTTGGTTTCCGCCCAACCCTTCTGTTCATAGTGGTGATGCAGCGGCGCCATCAGCAGGATGCGCCGCCCCACGCCGTAGCGCTTCTTCGTGTACTTGAACCAGCTCACCTGAAGCATCACCGACAATGTCTCGACCACGAAGATGCCGCCCATGATGAACAGCACGATCTCCTGACGCACGATGACGGCAATGGTCCCGAGCGCGCCACCCAGCGCCAGCGCACCAACGTCACCCATGAAGACCTGTGCCGGATAGGCGTTGAACCACAGGAAGGCCAACCCTGCCCCGGCCATCGCGCCGCAGAAGATCAGCAACTCGCCGGCGCCGGGGATGTAGGGGATGAACAGATACTTGGAATAGACCGCGCTGCCGGTCAGGTAGGCGATCAGGCCCAGTGCCGAGCCGACCATCACGGTGGGCATGATGGCCAGGCCATCCAGGCCATCGGTCAGATTGACTGCATTGCTGGTGCCGACGATGACGAAATACGTCAGCGCGATGAAGCCCCACACGCCGAGCGGGTAGCTGATGGTCTTGAAGAAGGGAACGATCAGGTCGGCCTTGGGCGGGAGTCCCATGTTGAACCCGGATTGAACCCAGGCGATGAACAGGTCCCAGACCTCGGTATTGTTCGGAGCCGATACCGAGAAGGCAAGATAGACCGCGGCGATAATGCCGATCAGCGACTGCCAGAAAAATTTCTGGCGCGAAGGCATGCCTTCCGGGTCCTTGTAAACCACCTTGCGATAGTCGTCGATCCATCCGATGGCGCCGTAGCCCAGGGTGACCAGCATGACCACCCAGACGAAGCGATTGGTCCAGTCCGACCACAGCACGGTGGAGATGCCGATCGACAGCAGCACCAGCGCGCCGCCCATGGTCGGCGTGCCGGTCTTGACCAGATGGGTCTGCGGACCGTAGCTGCGCACAGCCTGACCGACCTTCAGCCGGGTCAGCATGCGGATCACGGCCGGTCCTGCGACCAGCCCGATCAAGAGCGCGGTAAGTGTGGCGAACACCGCACGAAAGGTGATGAAACTGAACACGCGCAGCGGTCCGATCTCTTCCTGAAAATATTGTGCGAGCCAAAGCAGCATGTCAGTGTGATTCCGTCTTGTTGATGGCGGCCGGCGGATCGACCAGATGGTTGACCACCCGCTCCATCCGCATGAAGCGCGAGCCCTTGACCAGCACCGTGGTACCGGCCGTGCAGAGGGCTTCCGCGTTGCGCTTGAGTGAATCGATGTCGGCAAAGTGTGTCGCGCCTGTGCCGCAGGCCGCAGCGGCGTGCTGCATCAATTCGCCGTGCACCAGCACATGCTCGATGCCACGCTCGGCGGCATAGGCGCCGATCTCCGCGTGGAAGCGCGGGCCCTCGTCACCGACCTCGCCCATGTCGCCCAGCACCAGCAGTCGCGGCGCCGGAAACTGCGCAAGCACGTCGATGGCGGCGCGCACCGAATCCGGGTTGGCGTTGTAGGTATCGTCGATGACGAGTGCGCCATTGGCTGCATGCTTGCGCTGCAGGCGGCCGGCCACCGGCGCAAAGGCTTCCAGGCCATGCACGATGGCGTCGAGCCCGATGCCGGCGGCAAGAGCGCATGCGGCAGCCGCGAGGGCGTTGCGCACGTTGTGCACGCCGGCGGCAGACAGACGCACTGACGCTTCGCGACCCTGCGCGCGCAATGACAGATCACTGCCGAACGCACTGGCCGTGAAGCCAGCCGTCACGTCGCAAGTCCCATCCAGACCGAAAGTGATGACCTTCCTTTGGCCGGCGATGCCACGCCACAGATCGGTATAGGGATCGTCGCCCGGGAACACGGCCACGCCGTCGGCCGGCAATCCAGCCAGGACCGAACCGTTCTCGCGTGCCACCGCTTCCACGCTGGCCATGAATTCCTGGTGTTCGCGCTGGGCGTTGTTCACCAGTGCCACGGTCGGTTGCGCGATGGTGGTGAGGTGGGCGATCTCGCCCGGGTGGTTCATGCCAAGCTCGATCACTGCGGCCCTGCAGGCGGCGTCGAGGCGGAACACCGTCAGCGGCACGCCGATGTCGTTGTTCAGGTTGCCGCGCGTGGCCACAACCGCGTCCGCACCGCAAGCCGCGACGAGAATTGACGCGATCATTTCCTTGACCGTCGTCTTGCCATTGGAGCCGGTCACGCCGATCACGGGCACCACGAACTGGCGCCGCCAGCCGGCGGCAAGTTGGCCAAGAGCGACGCGCGTATCCGGCACCAGCAGCGCCGGTAGCGCAAATCCCTCCGGCAGGCGCTCTGCAAGCACCGCCGCAGCGCCTTTGGCCGCGACGTCGTCAAGATAGTCGTGCGCGTCGAAGCGTTCTCCACGCAAGGCGACGAACAGGTTGCCGGCTGCGACGCTCCGGCTATCGGTAGACACGCCGTCGAATGCCGCGTCCGCGGTCACCCTCGCCTGCGCGATCCAGGCCTGCACTTCATGCAGTGCGGCTTTCATCAGTTCATTCCCTTCATCGTGACCCGGGCGGCCAGCGCAAGCGCAGCATGGTCCGCATCCAGGAAGGGCATCTTCTTGCCCTTGATTTCCTGGTAGGACTCATGGCCCTTGCCGGCCACGAGTACTACGTCGTTCCTTCCAGCATGGCGGATCGCCGACAGGATCGCCTGTGCACGGTCTTCGATCACCTGCAGCGTGCCGTTCGCCGTGCGCTCCGGTGCAATGCCGACCACGATCTGGTCGATGATGGCCTGCGGGTCTTCGCTGCGCGGGTTGTCGCTGGTGACGACGATGACGTCGGCCCACTGTGCCACTGCTCCCATCTGCGGGCGCTTGCCCGGATCGCGATCCCCGCCGCAGCCGAACACGCAGCGCAGCTTCCCGCCGCGCTGCTCGGCTACCGGACGCAATGCCTTCAGGGCCTGCTCCAGCGCATCCGGCGTGTGCGCGTAGTCGATGACGACCAGTGGCGCATCCTGTCCGCCCATCTGTTCCATGCGGCCGGGCGCAGGGGTGAGCGCCTCCACCGCGCCAAGCGCTGCCTTGAATGCAATCCCACGCGCCTGCAGCACGCCGATGACCGCAAGCACGTTGCTGACGTTGAAGCGCCCGACCAGCTGTGTCCTGATGGTGGCGACGCCGAAGGGCGAATCGAGACGGAAGCTTGTCCCGCCATGGGTGGCACGCAGATCCGATGCGCTGAGGACGGCAACGCCTTCCGCGGTGCGGCCGGTCGTGGTGTAGCCGATCAGCTGCACGGCGCGGGCGTGGCGCCGGAGATGTTCCACCGTGCGCACACCCATGTCGTCATCGAGATTGAGCACGGCGTGCGCCAGGCCCGGCCAATCGAACAGGATGCGCTTGGCCGCCTCGTAGGCGGCCATGTCGCCGTGGTAATCGAGGTGGTCGCGCGTAAAGTTGGTGAACACCGCCACATCGACGTGCATGCCGTTCATGCGCCCTTGGTGCAGGCCGATGGAAGACGCTTCAATGGCAACTGCGCCGGCACCGGCATCGCGCAGGCGTGCCAGCTCGTGCTGCAGGGTGATTGCGTCCGGCGTGGTGAAACCCGTCGCATTCAGTCCAGCATGGCGACCATTGCGAAAGAGGCCGGTTCCGAGCGTGCCGATGACGGCCGTGGGCGTCCCCAGGATGGAGAGCGCACACCCCAGCCACTGCGAACAGGAAGTCTTGCCATTGGTGCCGGTCACGGCGACGCTGAACATCGCGCTGTCAGGTTGTCCCAGATACAGGCTTGCGATCTTCCCGGCATGCTGCTTCAGATCCTCCACTTCGCGGTGCGCAACGCGCCATTCGGCTTTCCAGTCCAGACCCCGGGCCTCGGCCAGAACGGCTGCCGCACCGCGCGCAACGGCGTCAGCGATGTGCATGCGTCCATCGGTCGCATCGCCAGGGAAGGCAACGAATACGTCACCACGGCTCACGTTGCGCGAATCGGCAATCAACCGCGCACCGGGGGCTACCGTGCGCAGCCAGGCGACGAGGTCGGCGATCATGTCCACTGCGGCCGTCATGCGCTCTCCTGCACCGGCTCGGCCGGGATGATGATGTCGGTGACATCGGAATCCGGCGCGACGTTGATTGCGCGCAGCGCATTGCCGACAACCTTGGCGAACACCGGCGCGGCCACCTGCCCGCCGTAGTATCCGCCCACGGAAGGCTCATCGATCATGACGGCCACGATGATGCGCGGATTCGAAATCGGTGCCAGACCGACAAATGACGCGACGTACTTCTTCGTGTACTGCCCATTTTCCAGCTTGTGCGCGGTGCCCGTCTTGCCGCCCACGCGAAAGCCGGGGACTTGCGCGTGCGGCGCGGTACCGTTCGGGCCGGCAGCAGCTTCCAGCATGGCGCGTACCTCGCGCGCTACCTTCGGTGACAGAACGCGCCGGCCGATCGGCTGGTCGGCGCTTTTCTGTAGCGTCAACGGAATCATGTCGCCGTCGCGGGCGAACACCAGATAGGACTGGGCGATCTGGATCAGCGAGGCCGAAAGTCCATAGCCGTAGCTCATCGTGACCTGCTCGATCTGCTTCCAGGAGGCGGCCGGACGCAGCCGGCCTGCAACCGCACCGGGGAAGCCGAGCTTGGGCGCCTGACCGAATCCGACCGAGGTGTAAAGTTCCCACATCTGCTCAGGTTGCATCTGCATGGCCATGCGCGCCATGGCGACGTTGGAAGACTTCGCCAGTGCCTCGCTCAAGGTCATGTTGCCGTGATCCTTGGTGTCGCTGATGGTGCGGCGACCGATGGTCATGCGGCCGCCGTCGGTGTCAAGAACGGTATCCGGCCGTACGAGGCCGCGCTCCATCGCCAATGCCGCCGTCAACGGCTTGACGGTGGAGCCCGGCTCGAAGGTGTCGGTCAGCACCCGATTGCGCAACTGGGCCCCGGACAGGCGCGAGCGATCGTTCGGGTTGTAGGTGGGCAAATTGGCCAGCGCCAGCACTTCGCCGCTGCGCGCATCGAGGACGACGATGCCGCCCGCCTTGGCCTTGTGTTTCTCGACGGATTCCTTCAGCGCGGAGTAGGCGATGTACTGGATCTTGCGATCGATTGACAAGGCGAGATCCCGGCCGTCATGCGGCAGACGCACCGACTCGATGTCCTCGACAATGTGCCCCAGACGGTCCTTGATCACACGGCGGCTGCCGTTGGTGCCGGCCAGCGTCTTCTGGAAGGCCAGCTCCATGCCTTCCTGACCCTTGTCCTCGATGTTCGTGAATCCCAGCACATGCGCCATCACCTCGCCGTCCGGGTAATAGCGCTTGTACTCGCGCTGGGTACCGATACCGTTGATGCCGAGCTTGAGCACCTGCTCGGTGATTTCCGGCTCGACCTGACGCTTGAGGTAGACGAAGCTGCGGTCAACGTCGAGGCGCTTCTTCAGGTCGCGCTCGCTCATGCCGAGCAGCCTGGCCAGCGACTTGAGTTTTTCGGCCGGCGCCTGAGACACGTCTTCCGGCACGGCCCAGATGGCGCGCACCGGCAGCGAGGAGGCGAGCACCTGGCCGTTGCGGTCGGTGATCTTGCCGCGCGTGGCGGGCAATTCGATCGTGCGCGCATAGCGCGAAGCGCCCTGCTTCTGCAGAAATTCGGTCGACAGGGCCTGCAGCCAGAGCGCGCGGATCGCAAGCGCAGCGAAGGCGACGAAGATCGCGAACATCAGCACGCGCGAGCGCCATACCGGCAGCTTGACGGCCAGAACGGGACTGGAGGAAAAGGAGACGCCGCGCGCGGCAGCGGTACGGGAAGCGCCGCGCGTCATGGCATCCCCAGCGTCAGGTACTGGGTGCGATCGGGGGCGATACGCATCATGTTGAGCTCACGCGCGGCATTGGATTCGATGCGCGCATGCTTGCCAAGGGTCGACTGCTCCAGCTGCAGCTGGGCCCACTCGACTTCGAGCTGGCGTGCGGCAGACTGGGCGCGTTCAAGCTCGATGAACAGGCGGCGCGCCTGGTATTGCGCGGTGACCAGCATCAGCGCGCACGCCATCAGCGCGGCACTCAGGACCAAGTTCAGGCGCCAGTTCACTGCTGGCCTCCGGCAGCGGGCAAACGCTCGGCCACACGCAGAATGGCCGAGCGCGCGCGCGGGTTGGCAGCGACTTCGGCATCCGAAGGCTTGATCCTGTCCAGCAGCTTCAGCTCCGGCTGCGGCAGCTCGGCAGCACGAATCGGCAGGCGGCGGTCGGGCTGCGCCACCTTGGCCTTGCCGGCCAGGTAGCGTTTGACGATGCGATCTTCCAGCGAATGAAAACTGATCACAGCGATCCTCCCGTACGGAGCCAACGCCCCGAACGCCGCATCGAGTCCTATTTCGAGTTCTTCAAGCTCTTTATTGATGTGAATCCGGACAGCCTGAAAGGTGCGAGTGGCCGGGTCCTTGCCTTTCTCGCGGGTTTTGACGGCGTTTGCCACGATCTCGGCAAGCTGTCGTGTGCGTAGAATCGGCTCGACTGCCCTGCGAGCAGCAATCGCCTTTGCAATCTGAAAGCAAACCGTTCTTCCCCATAATCTCTGATCACCTTTCCTATCGTCTGCTCGTCTTCGGTCGCCAGCCATTCGGCTGCCGACTGTCCGCGCGTGGTGTCCATGCGCATGTCCAGCGGACCGTCCTGGCGGAAGCTGAAGCCACGCGCCGCCTCGTCGACCTGGGGCGATGAGATGCCCAGGTCCAGCAGCACCCCATCCACCTTGCGAATGCCCCGCGCCTCCAGCACCGCAGAGAGCGTTGCAAAACTGTCGTGCACCACTTCCAGCCGCGCATCGCCGATGTTCCGTGCCGCCGCGATCGCCTGCGGGTCCTTGTCAAAGGCAATCAGACGCCCGCGCGGCGACAGCCGCGCCAGGATTTCCCGACTGTGGCCTCCGCGCCCGAACGTCCCATCCACATACACCCCGTCGGCGCGCGCGCCGGTGAGGGCGAGTCCGTCGACTGCCTCCTGCAACAGCACCGTCCGGTGCTGCAGTTCCGGCACCGCTGTCGAATCACTCACGGGCTAGAACGAAAAATCGTTGAGTACATCCGGCATGCCGGCGGCGACCGCCTGCGCTTCGCTTTCGGCGAGCTTGTCCGCATCCCAGATTTCAAAATGGCTTCCCATGCCCAGCAGCATCACGTCACGCGCCAATCCGACCGCCGAGCGCAGTTCGGGCGAGATCAGGATGCGCCCTGCGCCGTCCATCTCGACGTCCATTGCATTGCCCAGGAAGATGCGCTGCCATGCACGCGCCGACATCGGCCAGGATGCGATCTGATCGCGATGGGTTTCCCATACCGGGCGCGGGAAAAGAAGCAGACAGCCGTGCGGATGCTTGGTCAGGGTGACGCGACCCTCGCTCTGGAGCGTCAAGGCGTCGCGATGCCGGGCCGGAATCGTCATCCGCCCCTTGACATCGAGATTCAATGCTGACGCGCCTTGAAACACCTAATCGCCCCTTGGACATGCCGTTTCCGGCTGCCGTTTTGATGTTGTCTTGCCAAGTGCAGTATGCGGCAATCCCAGCCCTTTGCCCCACAAATCTACACTTTTTCACACTGCCGCCCACTTTAGAGGATGCTTTTTTTACGGTCAAGTAATATTGCGTGTGGAAAACACGAATTTTTCCAATGAACTCAAGGACTTACAGCGCATCCTTGACACAGGACGAAGGTGCAATTCCCAAGAGAATTAAGCACTTAGCGAAGAGAGTGAAGGTAGTGCTTTAGCAAAGCACATGTGTTTTGTCTGGCTGTCAACGCGCGAACCGCCCAAGCCGGCAAAGGCGAGGCTTTGATACGCAAGTGCGTGTTTCGTTCCGGAAAATGTGTAGCGGGACTGAAATGGCGCGAGGCCGTGGAAGGCTGCCCGGCGGGACAGCAAGGAGAACAGAGCCGGCTGGTCGTGGGATGAGGGGGTGGATGCGAAGGCGCGGACCGGCCGCCCCGGCTCAATTGCTCGGCGGCCGCCTGGATCCGGGGATACCGATCCGGCTACCCATCGCCATGCCTGCTCCATCCCACGGCCAGCGGACTCTGTTGCCGCAACTGTAACGCCGAGGCTGCCGCGATGCGCTGATCGCAGTCAAGGCCCGGGCGCGACTTCAGATCACATCCTGCCGACGAGCGGGTATCGCGCCGGCAGGCACAGGCTTCGAAGGTGGAACATCAATCAATACACGTCGCGCCTGTAGCGTCCTTGCGCACGGATCTCTTGCAAGCGGAGTTCGCCAAGAATGTCGCGCAGTACGGCATCGACGCCGCCGGCCATGCCGTTCAGGCTGCCGCACACGTAAATCGCGGCGCCCTGCTCGATCCAGCCTTTAAGACGATCCGCCTGCGCGCGCAGCAGATCCTGCACATAGGTCTTGCCGCTGGCCGCGCGCGAGAACGCAAAATCGGCATGGGTCAGCACACCCTGCTCGGTCCAAGCGCGAATCTCGTCCGCACACGGCCGGTCGCGCTCGGGATCGCGTTCACCGAAAAGCAGCCAGTTCGGGCCGCCGCCGGTCTGCGCGCGCGCCTTCAGATGACTGCGCAACCCGGCCATCCCGGAGCCGTTGCCGATCAGCACCAGCGGTCGGCCGGAATTTTGCTCAAGCCGGAAGCCGGCATTGGCGCGCAGGCGCAGGCGAACCAGCTGCCCGATGGCCAGCGATTGCGTGAGCCAGCCGGACACGCGACCGGGACTGCCGTCCTCGCGCCGCACCACGCGCACCAGCAATTGCAGTACGCCATCCGACGGAATGGAGGCAATCGAGTACTCGCGCGCGCCGGCATCTTCGCCCTCCGGCAGCACCATTGCGAGGTCGCCCGCCTCCCAGGCGGGGAGCGGCGCATCGTCGGCCGGGCCCAGGGTGAGCATGTACAGCGGCGCGCCAGGACTGTCCGGATTCAGGAGGCGTCGGTCGTGCAGCGCCCAGGTGCGAAAGCCCGACGCACCGGCTACCGGACTGATCGCTGCGCCCGCGCCAGCCGCGCCCAGTGCATCGGTCCATTGCTGCAAGGCCGCGGGATCGAGGCGATCGGCTTCGACCGGCGCGAACAGCGGCCGGGCACCGCAGCGGCGCAGCTGGGCGTCCAGGAAACGCCCGAAACCGCAGAACTGCGCATAGCTGGCGTCCCCGAGGGAAAGCAAACCGTAACGCATCTCGCGCAGCCGGTCGGCGGGCAAGGCAGCGAGGCAGTCGGCGAATGCGGCCCCGTTGTCCGGCGCGTCGCCTTCACCGTGGGTGCTGGCAATCAGCCAAACGCTGCGAAAAGCCGCGCATTGTTCCGGTTCCAGTTCATCGAGGGCATGCAACGCGACTGTCTCGCCGGCAGACGCCAGCCGGCTTGCCGTCTCTTGCGCCAGCTCGGCGGCGCATCCGGTCTGGCTTGCATACGCAACCAGCACGCCCGCCCCATCATCATTGCCATGCATGTTCGCGCGGCTGCCCCGGCGGCGACGCAATACCGCAACGCACATCAGCCCGTAGGCAAGCACAAGGGCGACTGCGGCGAGCAGCCGCTCGAAATCCGGCCAATTCATCATTCACTCATTGCGATCCAGGCACGACTGCATGCCTCGCACCAATCGTTTCCGACACGCCATAAAAAGGCCGCAGCAAGGCCGTGTCGATCGGCAAGGAGCAGGCCCTGTTCGGGACCGAGCACGGTCAATGCGGTCGACATCGCATCGGCGACCATGCATTGCCTGTGCAGCACGGTGACGGAAGCGACTTCATTGCCGATCGGGCGCCCGGTGCGCGGGTCGATCGTATGGGACAAGAGTGCGCCGTCGTGCCGGCGCCAGCGCCGATAGTTGCCGGACGTGGCGACACCGAGGCCATGCAGGGCAACACGCGTTGGCGCCGGCCGCTGACGCTGCGGCTCGCCCGGCGACGGTGGCGATTCGGGCGGCAGCTCGAGCTCGACCCACCACGGCTGCGCATTCGGCTTGACACCGCTCCCGCGCAGTTCCCCGCCCACTTCGACCAGATGGTCGCAATGGCCGGCTGCGCTCAGGGCATCGGCCACGCGGTCGACTGCGTAGCCCTTGGCGATGCCGGAAAAGTCGAGCGCCACCTCGCCCTTCCTGCGGGCGCGACCGCTGTCCAGTTCCAGCGCGCGCCAGCCGCCGTCTTGCAGAGCGCGTGCGAGACGCTCCTGCTCGGGCGCGCTCCACTCGGAGGAACGCCAGCCATCGCCCGGGCCGAAGCCCCAGGCATCGACGAGACGGCCCGCAGCCGGATCGAAGGCGCCGCCGCTGAGCGCGGCCACCTCCATGCCGCAAGCCAGCACCGCGTGCATCTCCCGTGGCAGTGCGACCCAGGCGCCGAGTGGCGCACGATTGAAGCGCGCCAGATCGGAATCAGGCTTCCAGGTGCTCATCTGCCGGTCGACCAGGTCGAGCTCGGCTTCGATAATCGCGCGCAGGCCGGACAGGTCGCAGTCCGGATGCCCAGCCACGCACACCCGCCAGCTCGTGCCCATGGTCTGCCCCTCCAGC
>JAEZHR010000308.1 GCA_023416415.1 Pseudomonadota bacterium | reverse complement strand
GCCAGCGACCGACAACGCGGTACACGGCTTCGCGGTAGCGGGGGTCGATGATGTAGATGGTGATCTTGCAGATGTCTTCGAGCTCACCGCCTGCTTCCTTGAGGAGCGTGGCGATATTGGCCATGGCTTGCTCCGTCTGGCCGGCGGCATCGCCAATGCATACGCTCTCGGAGGTGTCCAGGTTCTGGCCAATCTGCCCGCGCAGGAAGACGGTGCGACCGCGCGCCACGACGGCTTGGCACAGGTCGTTGTCCAGGTTCTGTTCGGGATAGGTCGCTTTGGTGTTGAAAGTACGGATGCGAGTGTGCTTCATGATCGGGCGGACTCAAGGGTCAATGCCGCTGTGGCGCCAGCGGCAGCGTTGCAGCAACCGTATCGGTACTGCATGACGGGCAATGTTCCGGACTTCGCCATGCACTCGCTATTTGTTTTTTCCGTGCGCGGATTTCGGAATTTCCTTGGGCCCTCCCGGGCCACAGGCCTCCCGACGCGATTCAGGAGGCGCAGGGAGGTACATCAGGAAATGTGAGCCACCCCCAAGAAAAAGGTGACTTGGCGCAAAGGAGGCGCGGCTGAATCATTGGCGTGTGGTTCACGTGGCGGCGCTTCGCATCGCGGGTCTCCCGCTCCGTGCCCCGGGCCCATCAGGCTGGGCTGTCTTTTGACACCACATCCAGCTGATGTCGCTGATATCAACCTTTGAGTGAGGCTAGAACATGTTCCGTAAACTTTTGACGCTCTGCGCCGTTTCCGCAGCCCTGGCCAACACGGCCGCCTGGGCCCAGGAACCCCTGGTGGTCAGCACCTGGGGTGGCAGCTTCCGTGATCTGATCGACGAAAACATCGGCAAGGAATTCACCCGCCAGACCGGCGTGCCGGTGAAGTACGTAACCGGCGGCACGATCGACCGTCTGAACAAGGCCAGGCTGGCGACGACCCCGGAAAGCGACATCACCTTCACCACCTCGCACGTGGGCTGGCTGTACGTCAACGGCAATCTGTTCGAGAAACTCGACACCAGCAAGATCCCCAACTACAGCAACATGGTATCGGCCGCCAGGATCAGCCCTTACCACGTCGGCAGCTGGGCTTACGTGTACTCCATCGGCTACCGTCCGGATCTGGTGCCTGCGAGCGTGAAGTTCGACAGCTGGAACGATCTGTGGAATCCCAAGCTCAAGGGCAAGGTCGGCGTGCCTGACTTCGATCCCAGCCACGTGATCGCCGTCTCCGCGATGCTGTCCGGCGGCGATGCCACGACCTGGGAGAAGGGGCAGGACAAGCTGATGGCACTCAAGCCCAACTTCAAGGCCTTCTACACCAACGACGCCAACGCACAGCAACTGATCGCCACCGGCGAAACGCCGATCCAGGTGCTGCTGTCGATGAACGCCTATCACATGGTCAATCAAGGCGTGAACATCAAGGTCGCGATGCCCAAGGAAGGCGCCGTGCTCGGGGTGGACACGATGGGCATCATGAAAGGCACCAAGAAGGCGGACCTGGCGTACAAGTTCATGAACATTGCGCTGTCGTCCGAAGCACAGTCGAAGATCGTGGCGTCGAAGAAGGCCAGCCCCGTGGTGACCAACGCCAAGGTCTCGGCCGAGGATGCCGCTCTGCCGGGCGTGTTTACGACGGCCGAGCAGTGGGAGAAGCAGGCCATTGTCATCGATCACCAGCTGCGCGCGGAAAAGACGGCCGAATGGCGCAAGTGGTTCACTGAAAAGATCATGCACTGATCAGGTGTGCCTGGTGCAAAGACCGTGGGTCAAGGGGGCTGCCGGTCTTTGCACTGTCTTGAGTTTTTAGAAAGTAAGGTGGGGAAATGCGCTCCGATCTCCGGGCATGGCTGGTCTCGCCAGCCGTATTGGTGGCACTGTGCATTGCAGTGTCGATGGTGGCAGTGCTGCAGTTCAGCTTCAGGACATTCGTTCCCGGATCGCTGGACGTCGGCGGGCTGACGCTGGAAAATTTTTCCGGGCTGACCAAGCCGATTTACCTTCAAGCCTTTCTCAACACGTTGCTGCTGAGCGTGGAAACCACGGTGCTGTCGCTGCTGGCGGCTTACCCGCTGGCTTATGCCCTGGTTCGCGCAAAGAGCAAGACCGTCAGGTCTTTCGTCCTGGTGGTGTCCATCACGCCGCTGTTCCTGGGCGAAGTCGTGCGCACCTACTCATGGATTGCCGTGTTGGGCAGCAATGGCTTCATCAACGGCGTGCTGCGCAGCCTCGGCCTGATCGAATGGCCGCTGGAGCTGATGTTCACCCATCTTGGCGTGCTCATCGCGCTGGTGCACGTGACCATTCCCGTGGTGGTGCTGATGCTGGCGACGTCCATCTCGCACATCAACCGCGACTATGAAAAGGCTGCCTACAGCCTCGGCGCCGGGCCGGTCAAAACCTTCATCACGGTGACCTTGCCGCTGTCGATGCCGGGTATTCTGGCCAGCATCACGACCGCGTTCGCGTGGACCTTCAGTGCCTTCGCGACACCGCAGATGATCGGCGGCGGCCGTGTGCCGACGGTCTCCACGCTGGTCTATCAGCTCGGCTTCTCTTCCATGAACTTCCCGCTGGCCGCAAGCCTGAGCATTGCCGGCCTGCTTCTGACAGCCGTGTCGCTGTTTGTCCTGGGATTCTTTACGAAACGCTTGCACGCTGTTGGAGGTCACTGATGCGCATCCGAAATTCCTTGCCTTTGCCACTGCGCATTGCAGGCCCCACGACGGTCGCCCTGCTGCTTGCCTTCGTGCTGTTGCCTGTCTTCGTCGTCACGATTGCGTCGTTCAACGAGAAGGCCATTCTGACCTTCCCGCCGGAGTCGTACTCGTTGAAGTGGTTTGAAAGAGTCTTCAGCTACCCCGATTTCCGCGAAGGCTTTAAGGCCAGCCTGGTCGTGACGTTTGCGTCCTCGCTGATCGCTCTCGTGGTCGGCACCTTGCTGTCGGTTGCGATCAAGCGCATGGAGTTCGGCGGCAAGCAAACCCTGCTGGCCATCCTGCATGCACCGCTGGTGGTGCCGCACTTCACGCTGGGCCTGGGTCTGCTCATTCTGGTGTCACAAGTCCATATGACCCGCTCATACGGCATCGTGATTCTGTGCCACGTGATGCTGGTGCTGCCGTTCGTGCTGCGCAGCGTATACGTGTCGATGGAAAACCTGGATGCGCGCCTGGAGCAGGCCGCTGCCAGCCTCGGGGCTTCTCCCGTCAAGGTACTGTTCACGGTCACGATACCGTTGCTGGCGCCCGGCCTGTTTGGAGGATGGCTGTTTGCCGCGATCATGTCGTTCAGCGAATTCACTGCGTCGCTGTTCGTGACCACGCAGGCCACGCAAACCCTGCCCGTTGCGATGTACAACTACGTGCGCGAGTTCGCAGACCCGACGCTGGCGGCCCTGTCGGTGGTGTATATCGCCTTCACCGCAGCGGTCCTGATATTCGCCAATCGCTTCATGGGCCTGAGCAAGATCCTCAACATTGAGGATTGATCAAGGGAGCGGGCTGGCTTTCCGGCCAGTCCGCTCGACATGCAGGGGAGTCCAGCCCGGCAGGCCGGCCAGGAGCGTCGATCGGAATGATGCTGAATCGATGGAATTGCGCTCATGTCGAGCGGAAGGTGGCTGCTGCCGATACCCGGAATCGCGCTGTTCGGGCAACTGGCATCCAATCGCGGCAACACTTCGAGGATCAGGAATTTCGGAAGACAACGACAGGTTGACGGACACGGAGCGCATTTGTTTCAATTCTTGCTCCTCTCAAAGGGAGTAGCTGACACGACGCGCAAGAGCATCGTGTTTCGTCGCCGTCATTACGACATTGCTGGGTTGGCATCCATCAATGTTCGGTGCCGTAACCCCGGGTGCTAGACCCGGAGCAGCAAGACTGGCGAGGATCCCGACTCATTGTTTGCCCAGGCGTTGCCGGCTTGGGCTGCGAGGCTCGTCACGATGGTTTCCATCGGCACTCCCCTGTTGTGGACGCTGTTTTCAGCGTTCGTCCTGATCGCTCTCGCGATCGACTTCCTGGCCCTTAATCGACAAGGTTCGCATGCCGTCACCATGCGAGAGGCCACCATCTGGTCGCTGATCTGGGTCGCGGTGTCATTTCTGTTTGTCGGCTGGTTGTGGTGGTATCTCGGCGGGATGGGGCAAGACCCGATGTCGCGAGAGCTCGCCGACGCAAAGGCACTCGAGTTCATCACGGGCTATCTGGTAGAGAAAGCGTTGGCGGTCGACAACATCTTTGTCTTCCTGATGCTCTTCACCTACTTCGCGGTGCCGTCGGCTTTCCAGAAGCGGGTTCTGATGATCGGCATCCTCGGTGCCTTGGTCCTGCGTGCCATCATGATCCTGATCGGTGCGTGGCTGATTGCCCAGTTCCACTGGATCATGTACGTGTTCGGCGCATTTCTGTTGTTTACCGGGATCAAGATGTGGTGGGCTGCAGGCAAGGAGCCCGACCTTGGAAACAACCCGGCGCTGCGCTGGATCGAGCGGCACATGAAGCTCTCACCCCACTACGACGGCGAGAAATTCTTCACGGTGAGCAATGGCGTCAGGATGGCCACGCCATTGCTCGTGGTGATCCTGCTCATCGGGATCGTCGATGTGGTGTTCGCGGTGGACTCGATCCCGGCCATTTTTGCGATCACGACCGATCCGTTCATTGTGCTCACGTCCAACGTCTTTGCGATTCTTGGCCTGCGCGCGATGTACTTTCTGCTTGCCGGCATGCATGAGCGTTTTCACCTGCTGTCGTATGGACTGGCCATTGTCCTGGCGTTCATCGGCATCAAGATGCTGCTGATCGACATCTACAAGATACCGGTCGTCTGGTCGCTCGGATTCACGGTGATTACGCTTGCGGTCACCATGCTGTTGTCACTGCGGATTCCGCCTCAGCCCGGCAAGGCGGGGACCGCGTTTCCGTTTCGGCCCAAGGCAGATGGCGGGGCGAGAGGGGAAAAGTGAGGTAGCAGTTGCGAAACAAGCGCCCGCGCTCGCTACGCCAGAAGACAGTGCTCCACAACGGACGCTCGCTTCAGGC
>JAEZHR010000192.1 GCA_023416415.1 Pseudomonadota bacterium | reverse complement strand
CACGAGGACTGGGGCACGACGCCGGCGGCGATAGACAACTGTCTCGCCGTGGCCGATCGCATGGACGTGCAGGTCGCGATCCACACCGACACGCTGAACGAAGGCGGCTTCCTGGAAAACACGCTGGCCGCCTTCAAGGATCGCACCATCCACACCTTCCACACCGAAGGCGCGGGCGGCGGCCATGCGCCGGATATCATCGCCGCCATCGGCCAGGGCAACGTATTGCCGTCCTCGACCAACCCGACACGCCCCTACACAGTCAACACGCTCGACGAACACCTCGACATGCTGATGGTCTGCCATCACCTTGATCCGGCCATCGCCGAGGATGTGGCCTTTGCCGAGTCGCGCATCCGGCGCGAGACCATTGCCGCCGAAGACATCCTGCATGACATCGGCGCGATCTCGATGATGTCGTCCGACTCGCAGGCCATGGCGCGCGTGGGTGAAGTGATCATGCGCACCTGGCAGACGGCGCACAAGATGAAGCTGCAGCGTGGTGCGTTGCCGGAGGACGCCAGCCATGGAAGCGGAAGGGCGGACAACTTCCGTGCGAAGCGCTACATCGCGAAGTACACGATCAATCCGGCGATCACCCATGGCATCTCGCATGTGGTCGGCTCCATCGAAGTGGGCAAGATCGCCGACATCGTGCTCTGGAAGCCGGCCTTCTTCGGCGTCAAGCCGTCGATGATTTTGAAAAGCGGCATGATTGCCGCTGCCCAGATGGGTGACCCGAATGCGTCAATTCCCACACCGCAGCCAGTGCATTACCGCATGATGTTCGGCGCTTATGGAGGCGGCTTGAAGACTTCGTTCACCTTCGTCTCGCAGGCCGCGCTCGACGCCGGCATCGGCGAGACGCTGAAGCTCAACAAACCGCTCGTTGCCGTGAAGAACACGCGTGCGGTGCGCAAGCAGGACATGATCCACAACGGCCTGACACCGCGCATGGAGGTCGATCCGGAAACCTACGAAGTGCGTGCCGACGGCGAACTGTTGATATGCGAACCGGCACGGGTGCTGCCGATGGCGCAGCGCTATTTTCTGTTCTGAACTCGCGGCAGAATATGCCCGGACATCCCTTTCATCGCTTGTACACATGCTGACACTGAACACCAGACTGGACCATGCCGAAACCGTCGACGGCGAGCTGATCCTGGCTTACGACCAGCGCGAGAAGAGCCGCCTGCATGCGCATCTCGCCTCGGGAGAGGAAGTTGCCTTCTTCACCGTGCGCGGGACCGTCCTGCGCGACGGTGATCTCCTGCAAGGCGACGACGGCCGCGTGATCAGGATCGTGGCCGCGCAGGAAGCGACGTATCGCGTGGAGTGCACGAACGCGCGCGAGCTGCTGCGCTGCGCCTTCCACCTCGGCAACCGCCATACCCAGGCCCAGGTCGGCGAAGGCTTCCTGCGTATCCGCCAGGACACGGTGCTCAAGGACATGCTGATCGGCCTCGGTGCGAGCGTCGTCGAGGAACAGGCGTCGTTCGAACCCGAGTCCGGCGCATACGGTGGCGGCCATGGTGGCGGTCATCACCATCACGACGGCCATCATCACCACCACCCGCTGGCGCCCATTCCCTTGCGCCAGAAAATCCACCGACCGACCGACAAGACCTGATGCACGCCGCGCCGCTTCTGCACCTGCTGCAATTGGCCAGTCCTTCGCTGCCGATTGGTGCCTACAGCTATTCGCAGGGGCTGGAGGCGGCGCTGGAGCAGGGCATCGTGCACGACCAGGGCACCGCGCGCGCGTGGATCGTGGAGACGCTGCATGAAGTCGTGGCGCGCTTCGAGGCGCCGATTCTGTGGCGCTTGCTGCAGGCCTTCGAGGCCCGCGACGGGCGGGCGGTGACGGAATGGACCGAGCGCTTCATTGCCGCACGCGACACCGCCGAATTTCGCGCCGAGACGATACAGATGGGCTACTCGCTGGCGAAGCTGGTCGCGGAACTCGACATTGGCGATGCCGGGCTGCGCGCGCTGTTGCAGGTGCAGGAGGAAATTCCGCTGCCCACTGCGCTCGCCTGCGCTTCGGTCGCGCTCAATGTCCCGCACGAGGCGGCGCTGCTGGGTGCGCTGTTTTCTTGGGCCGAGAACCAGGTGCTGGTCTGCGTGAAATCCGTCCCGCTGGGACAGGTGGCCGGCCAGCGCCTCCTGCTGTCCCTGCAGCCGGAACTCGACAAGGCGGCGCAGACCGCGATGACGCTGGCAGACGAGGACCTGTCGAACTGGTCGCCCGGTCTGTCGCTGCTGTCTATGCAGCATGAAGTGCAGTACAGCCGCCTCTACCGATCCTGAATTTTAGAACGGAAACATCATGAACCCAACACGTAATCCCCTTCGGGTCGGCATCGGCGGCCCGGTCGGCTCCGGCAAGACCGCGCTGTGCGAAATGCTGTGCAAGGCCATGCGCGACCGCTATGACATGGCGGTCATCACGAACGACATCTATACCAAGGAAGACATGGAGATCCTGTTGCGCGCCGAAGCCCTGCCGGCGGAGCGCCTGATGGGAGTGGAAACCGGCGGCTGCCCGCACACGGCGATTCGCGAGGATGCCTCGATCAATCTCGAAGCAATCGCGCGCATGAGCGCCGACTTCCCGGACCTGGACCTGATCCTGGTCGAATCCGGCGGCGACAATCTGGCCGCCACCTTCAGTCCGGAGCTGTCGGACCTGACGATCTATGTAATCGACGTGGCGGGCGGCGAGAAAATTCCCCGCAAGGGCGGACCCGGCATCACCCGCTCGGACCTCCTGATCATCAACAAGACCGACCTCGCACCCTACGTCGGCGCCAATCTCGATGTCATGGCCGCCGATGCAAAGAAGATGCGCGGCAGCAAGCCCTTCGTTTTTACGAACCTGCGCAAGGGCGATGGGGTGGACAAGGTGATCGAATTCATCCGGCGTGAAGGGCTGCTGGATGCGGTGAAGAAGGACGGCTGAGCCGTTTCAACCCCCGTCGTTCCCACGAAGGCGGGAGCCTTGGACCTGCCCGGCAGTCCGGGTAACATGTTGCCGGGCCCCCGGGGCAGCAGCAATCAGTGCGGCCGCGTCCCCGGATCCGACGCAAGCAGATCCCACGCCGCGATGAACAGCGCCGCGATCAACGGACCGATGACGAAGCCGTTCAGTCCGAACAGGGCCATGCCGCCGAGCGTGGAAATCAGGACCACGTAGTCCGGCATCCGGGTGTCCTTGCCGACCAGCAGCGGGCGCAGCAGATTGTCGACCAGGCCGATCACCAGCACGCCGAAGAGGATCAGGACTACGCCTTGCCAGAACGCGCCGGTGACCAGGAAGTAGACTGCGACCGGCAACCAGATCAGACCGGCGCCGACTGCCGGCAACAGCGACAGGAAGGCCATCACCACCCCCCACAGCAGCGCACCCTGAATGCCGAGGATGGCAAAGATGATGCCGCCCAGCGTGCCTTGGGTCACGGCGACGACGATGTTGCCCTTCACGGTGGCGCGGATGACGGTGGTGAACTTTTCGATCAGATTGCGCTTGTGTTCGTCGGACAGCGGGATGGCGTGCCGTATGCGCGCCGAAAGCTGAGCGCCATCGCGCAGCAGGAAGAACAGCAGGTAGAGCATGATCGCGAAGCTGACCAGGAAGCGAAAGGTGTTCTGGCCGATGTTGAGCGCTTCGGTCGCAATCAACTGGCTGGCCTGCAGCACGGCCTGCGACAGGCGCTCCCGGATTTCCGTGAGGGTGCCGAGTTCGTACTTATCGAGGATCTCGACCACCCATGCCGGTAGCGCATTGATGATCTGCAGGAAGTAGTTGCCGAAATCGAGCTGACCGGACCGGATGAGTTCGACAACCTCGTTGACTTCTCGGATCAGCGAGATCGTGATCATCGTGATCGGAATGATCACGATGACCAGGCACAGAAGCAGGGTCATCAGGGCGGCGAGGTTGCGCCGCCCTGGCAGCAGTGCCAGCATGCGCCGGTAGAGGGGCGCGAACAGGATGGCCAGAACCGTGCCCCAGAACACCGCGCCGTAGAAAGGCAGCAGGATCCAGACGAAGGCGATGGAAACCGCAATCAGGAGCGTGAGAAAGGATTTCTGCTGCAGGCCGGGAGTGTTCATGCGTTCATGCACGTATGGCGGGGTGAGGGTTCGGGGGTTTGTTTTATCACGGCTGGGTCGGACGGGCAATCCGGTCTGCTAAGCTGCGCGCGTCATTCCTGATTGTCTTGCATATGAACGCATCGGTCCTGTTCAACAGCGTCGTCGGCGCCATTCTGCTGCCCCCCCTGAACCTCGCCATTCTGTGTGCACTCGGCCTGCTGCTGCGCCGGCGCTGGCCGCGTACCGGACTGGCCCTCGGCTTGGGCGCGCTGGGGTTGATGCTCGTGTTCAGCACCACCGGCGGCGCGCGTCTGCTGCAGGGGCCGCTGGAGCGCATGTCGGAGCCGCTTGCGGATCCGCTGGCGGCGCAGGCCGATGCCATCGTCGTGCTCTCGGGTGGGCGCATCAGGAATGCGCCGGAGTACGGCGCGCACGACCGGCCGTCCATCGTCGCCCATCAGCGCGTGCATTATGCGGCCATCCTGCAGCGCCGCACCGGCTTGCCGCTGCTGGCGTCAGGCGGCAGGCCGAACGGAAACCAAGATTCCGAGGCCGAGGTGATGGCGCGGATGCTCACCGAGGACTACGGCGTGCCGGTGCGCTGGACAGAAGAGGACTCCAACAACACCGCGCAGAATGCGCAGCGTTCTGCCGATATCCTCCTCCCGTCCGGCATGCGGCGTATCCTGCTGGTGACCGACGCCACGCACATGCCCCGCTCGCGCGCGATCTTCGAGCGCGTCGGCTTCGACGTGATACCCGCCCCCACGCTCTTCCATTCTCGTGCACCGCTCGATGCGAACGATTTCATTCCCGGTGGCGAGGGCCTGCGCCGCACGCATTACGCGATGCACGAATGGGTGGGCATCCTGTGGTATTGGCTGCGGCACGCGACATGAGGGGTGGTGATACGGGCCGGCGACTCGGGGCGCGTGATCGAATGTGCTAGAATGACGTTTCGTCAACTTTCAACCGGATGCCATCGGCATCTCGTCAGACACAGGGCTTACCGATTTCAGTAAGCCCTTTTGCTTTCTGCAAGGCACCCAGTGCCGGTTATCGCGGGTCGCGGCAGCATCGCGGCCTTCCGACTAACTTCCGGATTTTCCAGCCGACCTCCTGGGTCGGGGCCGCGCCCGCGGCATGAGTCCGGACTGTCGAGCATTCACTTTCGGCAAACGCGGCAGGACCAAGGCGCAGCCACATCCGTCGTGTTCGCTTCCTTCCGCTCGACAAGGCGCGTTCTGCGCGTCGCTCGCCCGTCGCCGGGTTGGCATGAGGTTTGCACCTTGACAGGCATCGGATCAGCAAGGCTTTCCGTGGCGAAAGCCTGAGCGGCCCCGTTGTCGTCGGTGCGTCCCGACCCGGCGCACGACCGACTTACTTAAGCGCTTCGTCACGAAGCGCGACAGCAAGGGGAGCAGACCATATGTGTGGCAT
>JAEZHR010000126.1 GCA_023416415.1 Pseudomonadota bacterium | reverse complement strand
TGCTTTGCCAAACCCCGTCCTCCCCCACGTCGCCGCTGGCAGGCGGCTCCGATTCGGACGGCGCAAAGCGGTGCTTTGCCAAACCCCGTCCTCATCCACGTGGATGGTGGGTGGTGTGGAGGCGCTTCAGGCGCTCGCGCGCGACGTGGGTGTAGATCTGCGTGGTCGAGATGTCGGCATGGCCGAGCAGCAGTTGCACCACCCGCAGGTCGGCACCGTGATTGAGCAGATGGGTGGCGAAGGCGTGTCGCAGCGTGTGCGGCGACAGTGGCGCATTGATGCCGGCCGTGAGTGCATGCTTCTTGACGAGCGTCCAGAACATCTGACGCGTCATCGGGCCGCCGCGCGCGGTGACAAACAAGGCATCGTCGCTGCGACCGTCGAGTATGGCCGGTCGGGCCTCGCGCAAATAGCGCTCGATCCACACCCGCGCTTCCTCGCCGAACGGCACCAGCCGTGTCTTGCCGCCCTTGCCGGTGATGCGCAGCACGCCCTCGTTCATGCCGACCTCGACCGTCTTGAGCAGCACCAGCTCCGACACGCGCAGGCCGCTGGCATACATCAGCTCCAGCATCGTGCGGTCGCGCAGGCCGAGCGGCGCTTCGACCGCAGGGGCCGCCAGCAAGGCTTCGACCTGCGCCTCTGACAAGACCTTGGGAATGCGTGGCGGCTGCTTTGCCGCCTTCAGCTTGAGGCAGGGATCGGCCTGGATCAGGTTCTGGCGCAAGGCGTGGCGGTAGAACCGCTTGAATACCGACAACCGCCTGTTGGCGGAGGCGGCCTTGGTATCGGCATGGCGCGCGGCAAAGTAGGCGTTCAGGTCGTCCGGTCCGGCCTGCAGCAGGGACTTGTCGCGTTCGCTGCCAAGCCAGGCGGAAAACAGCACCATGTCGCGCCGATAGGCTTCCAGCGTGTTCTTCGCCAACCCGTCCTCCAGCCACAGATGGTCGCAGAAGGCATCGATGACTGTCTGATCGCCAGCCGCTACGTCGCTCATTGGTAGCTGGCCACGCCTTCGTGCGCCAGCAGCCAGCGCTTGACGCCAAGATGGAAGCCGTTGATGTCGGCGTGGTTGGCAAATCCGCCCAATCCTCCGGTGGCGGTCACGCGATGGCAGGGAATCACGAGCGGAAACCAGTTGGCGCCGCAGGCCTGTCCGACCGCGCGCGGCGCCGAGCGAAGTGCCTTGGCGATCTGGCCATAGGTGACGACTTCGCCGCGTGGCACCGCGCTGATGGCGGACCACACGCGTTTCTGGAAGTCGGTGCCGACTGTGGCCAGCGGAAGGTCGAAGCGGAAATCGGGTTCCCTGAAATAGCGGATCAGCTGTTCGGCCGTGCGTTCGGCGAGCGCGTTCGACGGCCCTTGCTCGTCGAAGCTGGATGGCAGATAGACCAGCTCCTGAAGAGCGTCACCTGCGGTGCGCACGCCGACTGCACCGAAGGGCGCAGGGATGATGGCGCAAAACATGCTGTTTTTCGATAGTTGGCGCATCCCGCTAGGATAAGTCAGGCAGAAAAAAACGGCGACCCGCTCGCACGCAATCGCCGTTCTTCATGCTTGTCGAACCGTCTATTCGACGAAGGCTTCCTCGCGCTTCTTGCGCAGCGAAGGGCTGAGCACGATGATCAGCGCGACCAGCGCCAGGCCGAGCATGGCGCCGCTGATCGGGCGCTCAATGAAGACCATCGGATCGCTGCGCGAGAGCAGTAGTGCGCGCCGCAGATACTCTTCCATCATCGGGCCGAGGATGAAGCCCAGCAGCATCGGCGCCGGCTCGCATTCGAGCTTGGCACAGATGTAGCCGAACAGGCCGAACAGCGCCATCAGGTAGATGTCGAAGTCGCTGTTGTTCAGGCTGAACACGCCGATCGCGCAGAACACGAGGATGACCGGAAACAGAAAGTGGTAGGGCACCATGATCATGCGCACCCACAGGCCGATCATCGGCAGGTTGAGGATCACCAGGAACAGGTTCCCGATCCACATCGAAACGACGATCCCCCAGAACAGCGCCGGCTGTTCGACCATGACGGCCGGACCGGGCTGGATGCCCTGGATGATCAGCGCACCGATCATCAGCGCCATCACCGGGTTCGACGGAATGCCCAGCGTGAGCATCGGGATGAACGAGGTCTGGGCGCCGGCGTTGTTGGCCGACTCCGGGCCGGCCACGCCTTCAATCGCGCCCTTGCCGAATTCGCTCGAGCCTTTGGCGACCTTCTTCTCGATCGAGTACGAGGCGAACGATGCCAGCATGGTACCGCCGCCGGGCAGAATACCCAGAATCGAACCGATGGCCGTGCCGCGCAAAATCGGCGCTGCCGACCGCTTGAGGTCTTCCCTGGACGGCATCAGGCCGGTCACCTTCTTCATCACCAGCGAGCGCGTATCCTCGTTCTCGAGATTGCGAATGATCTCGCCGATGCCGAACATGCCCATGGCAACGATGACGAAGTTGATGCCATCCATCAGCTGCGGCGTGTCGAAGGTGTAACGGGCCATGCCGGAATTGACGTCGGTGCCGATCAGGCCGAGCAGCAGGCCGAACACGGTCATGCCGATGGCGCGCAGCAGCGAGCCGTGTGCGAGCACGACTGCGGCAACCAGGCCGAGCACCATCAGCGAGAAGTATTCGGCGGGGCCGAACTTCAGCGCGATCTCAGCCAGCGGAGGCGCAAACATGGCCAGCAGCAAGGTGGCCACGGTGCCGGCGAAGAAGGAGCCGATGGCGGCAATGGCCAGGGCCGTGCCGGCCTTGCCCTTGCGCGCCATCTGGTAGCCATCGATGGCAGTCACGACGGACGAGGACTCACCCGGCAGATTGACCAGGATAGCCGTGGTGGAGCCACCGTAGGACGCCCCGTAGTAAATGCCGGCCAGCATGATCAACGACGATACCGGCGGCAGCGAGAACGTCGCCGGCAGCAGCATCGCAATGGTGGCAATCGGACCCAGACCCGGCAGCACGCCCACGGCGGTACCGATGAATACGCCGAACAGGCAGTAGGCCAGGTTTTGCAGCGTGAAGGCGGCTTCGAAGCCGATGGCGAGATTGGAAAGCAGTTCCATGTCGTCGGCTCCCTGTTATTGGCCGAACCAGGGGCCGAACACCGGCAGGGGCAGCCCCAGCCCCCACACGAATACCGCCACGCAGAACAGCGCGGCGCCGGCAGCGAGGAGCAGGCTGTGTACCAGGTTGAAGCGCTGGCTGGCACAAGCGCTCACCAGCACCAGCACGGACACGGCGACGACCATGCCGGCACCGCGCACGAGGAAGCCAAACAGGACCACGGCGAGAATGATGAGCACCAGCGGTTTGACGGCAAATTTTTCGAGCGGCTCGCCGCGCACGATGAAGGAGCGCACGAGGGCGATGGCGCCGATCAGGCTCAGCAGCCCACCGAGGACGACCGGGAAGTAGGCTGGCCCCATGCGACCGGCGGTTCCCATTGGGTATTCCTGTCCGATCCACACGGCAGCCAGGCCAAAGAACATGAACATGACCCCGGACCAGAAGTCCTTGGGATGGCGGATGATGTGGGACACGTTGTGGCTCCTTGCTGCGGTTTCGACACGACGGCGGAAAACTCCGCCGAACGCGAAAGGGGACTACGAAAAACGGCTGGCTGCGCGAGCGCGCACAGCCAGCCGGGATGGTAAGACAGATTCCGGCAGGAATCAGTCGGCGAATTGACCCGCCGCCTTGATCACCGGAGCCCACTTGGCCAGCTCCGACTTCAAGTGGGTACGCAGGGCGTCCGGCGTGGCGCGATTCTGCTCGACCGGTTCGGTGCCCAGTTCGGCGAAGCGCTTCTTGACCATGTCGTCCTTCAGTGCGACCTGCAGCGCCTTGGACAGCTTGTCGACGGCCGCCTTGGGCGTGCCCTTCGGCGCGTAGATGCCGTGCCAGACCGCCACTTCGAAGTTTGGCAGGCCGGCTTCGTGCG
>JAEZHR010000077.1 GCA_023416415.1 Pseudomonadota bacterium | reverse complement strand
ACAGCGTGTGCAGCAAGGCGTGGCCGGTACGGTCGGCGGCGGCGCAGGCGCGCTGCACCGGCTTCTCACCGAAATTGGCCGTGTGGCCGCCGAACGGGCGCTGATAGATGGTGCCGTCCGCATTGCGGTCGAACGGCATGCCGAAGTGCTCAAGTTCGTAGACGACCTTGGGAGCCTCGCGGCACATGAATTCGATGGCGTCCTGGTCACCGAGGTAGTCCGAACCCTTGACGGTGTCGAACATGTGCCAGTACCAGTTGTCCTCGGACATGTTGCCGAGCGACGCGCCGATGCCACCTTGGGCCGCAACGGTGTGGGAACGGGTCGGGAAGACCTTGGACAGAACGGCCACATTCAGGCCGGCCTCGGCCAGCTGCAGCGATGCACGCATGCCGGAGCCACCGGCACCGACGATGACCGCGTCGAAGCGGCGAACAGGAAGGGATTGCTTGATTGCTGCCACGATTACACTCTCCACAGAATCTGTGCCGCATAGGCGGCACAAGCGACCAGCCACAGCACGGTCAGGGCGTGCAGGGTCACGCGAACGGCCAACGGCTTGATGTAGTCCATCCAGATGTTGCGCATGCCGACCCAGGCGTGATACAGCAGCGACAGGAGGGTGACGAAGGTGATCAGCTTGAACCACTGGTTGGCGAACAGGCCAGCCCAACCTTCATAGCTGAAATCGGTCGCGAAAAGGAACAGTACGAGCAGCAGGACCGTGTAGACGGCCATCACGACCGCAGTGACGCGCTGCGCGAGGAAATCGAAGAGGCCGTAATGCGCACCGACTACGAGGCGCTTCGGACCGATATTGTCTTTTGCCATTTCAGAATGCTCCGAACAGTTTCAGCGCGAACAAAGCGGTCAGCAGCAGGCTCACCACGAGCACGACGACAGAAGTCTTGCGTGCCGTCGGAAGATCGAGACCGATGTGCAGATCCAGTTGCATGTGGCGCAAACCTGCGCAAAAGTGGTGGAAGAACCCCCACGCCAGTACCAGGATGACCAGCTTGACAAAGCCGTTCGAAACAAAGTCCCGGAAATACTCGAACGAGTATTCGGAAGTCAGGCTTTGCTCGAGCAGATAGAGGATGAAAGGCAGCGAGAAGAACAGCAATGCGCCGCTGATCCGATGCAGGATGGAAACGTACGCGGGAAGCGGAAGCCGATAATGCATCACATCGGCGATTCGCATCACGCCATACTTGGGCCGGCTTTTCGACACGGCTTCAGACATGACAGGATCTCCTTGGCTAAAAATCCCGTAATTCTCGCTGATTTTTGAACAGCACACCAACTGTTAACTTTTCAGCGAGCAATATTACTGGATATCAAAATCTTGCCGCGCGCGATGACGCGGCGTCAGTTCAATTCGTTGTGGTAGTGGTGCCGATCGGTGAGATAAAAAGCACGTCGCACCTCGACCGGCTTGTCTCCATAGGTGAACGAAACACGTTCGACGAAAAGGAGCGGCGTGCGCGGTTCCACCTTCAGCAGTTCCGCCGTGATGTCGTCTGCGCCGACTGCACGGATTTTCTCGCTTGCGCGGATCATGCGCGTACCGAACTCGGTCTCGAACAAGCCGTACATCGGCCCCTTGTATTCCCCGAGACGTTCGGCTGTGAGCCCCCGAAACAATGCACCCGGCAGCCACAATTCCTCGACGATCGCAGGCGCCCCATCGAATGCCTGCACGCGCTTGATGAAAACTACCGAATCGCCGGCACGCAGATCGAGCAGGCGCGCGATTTCAGCGGGTGCACGCAAGCGCTTGACCTCAAGGATGTGATTGTCCGCGTGGTGCGGCTCGCCGGTGTCGGGCATCAGTCGCAGGAAGCGATACTGTGCACGGGCCTCATGGTGGGTCGCAACGAAAGTACCCTTGCCCTGACGGCGCACGACCAGATTCTCGGCCGCCAGTTCGTCGATGGCTTTGCGTACCGTCCCCTGGCTGACCTTGAAACGTCCTGCGAGCTCGACTTCGCTCGGAATCAGTTCGCCCGGCTTCCACTCCCCGGACTGCAGGCTCTGGGTAATCAGCGCCTTGATCTGCTGATAGAGCGGACTGAACGTCGGAGACGATCCGCTCGTAGCAGGGGCTCCGTTGCCAGCCAGGTTGGTCGGGTTCGTCGTCATAGCCCCCGATTTCACCACAATTGCCGCTTTCCGTCCAGAAAAGCAGCCCGATAATATGTCTTATATAAGATATAAGATAAGCATTGACAGACCCACCACCGGCGCCTACACTCGCGGCAAAATTGCGGCACCGCATGCGCGCGCCCGGGGCACGTACGCCCCGCCCGACGGTGAGCGCAACGCGTTTCAAAGGTATTATTACAGGCTTTCCTAACACGATACGCTGGCCGAATCTTCGGCTCGCTCCGAACCGTTTTCATTCCCACATTGGAGATTCATCATGGCTAAAGCCCCCATGCGCGTTGCCGTCACCGGTGCAGCCGGTCAGATCGGCTACTCCCTGCTGTTCCGCATCGCCAACGGCGACATGCTCGGTAAAGACCAGCCTGTCATCCTGCAGCTGCTCGAAATCCCGGACGAGAAGGCACAGAAGGCGCTCAAGGGCGTGATGATGGAACTCGATGACTGCGCGTTCCCGCTGCTGGCTGGCATGACCGCCCACAGCGACCCGATGACCGCGTTCAAGGACGCCGATGTCGCCCTGCTGGTCGGTGCCCGTCCGCGCGGCCCCGGCATGGAGCGCAAGGATCTACTGGAAGCCAATGCCCAAATCTTTACGGTGCAAGGCAAGGCACTGGACGCCGTCGCTTCGCGCAACGTCAAGGTGCTGGTAGTCGGCAACCCGGCCAACACCAACGCTTACATCGCGATGAAGTCGGCGCCGAGCCTGCCGGCCAAGAACTTCACCGCCATGCTGCGCCTGGACCACAACCGCGCCCTGACCCAACTGGCGCAGAAGGTTGGCAAGCCGATCACTGCGATCGAGAAGCTGTGCGTGTGGGGTAACCACTCCCCGACCATGTACGCCGACTTCACACACGCTACCGTCGACGGCCAACCGGCCAAGTCCCTGGTCAACGACGAAGCCTGGACCAAGGATGTCTATCTGCCCACCGTCGGCAAGCGCGGCGCCGCCATCATCGAGGCGCGCGGCCTGTCCTCGGCTGCTTCGGCCGCCAACGCCGCCATCGATCACGTGCGCGACTGGGTGCTCGGCACCAACGGCAAGTGGACCACGATGGGTATTCCGTCCGACGGTTCCTACGGCATCCCGGAAGGGATCGTGTTCGGTTTCCCGGTCACGACCGAGAATGGCGAGTACAAGATCGTCCAAGGCCTGGAAATTGACGCGTTCTCGCAACAGCGCATCGACCTGACCCTGAAGGAACTGCAGGAAGAGCGCGATGGCGTCAAGCATCTGGTCGGCTAACCGATAGAATGCAAGCGGGCCGCCAAAGCGGCCCGCTTTTCATGTCTCTTTCCCATTCAATCCATGCACCCATCCGAGGTCTTGTTCCAGGGCGCACGCCAGCCGGTCTCGCTACCGGTCTGCGATCACTATGCCGGCTCCGAGAAGCTGATGCGCAAATCGATCGCCTTGCAACAAGAGCTTGGTCCCGTTTTCGACATCACCCTCGATTGCGAAGACGGCGCCGCAGCCGGCAATGAAGAGGCACACGCCAGCCTCGTCGCCGCGCTGATCGCCAGCGACGAGAATCGCTATGGACGCATCGGCGCGCGCGTGCACGATCTCACCCACCCGGCATTCGAACAGGACGTCGCCACAATTTGTGGCGCCGCGGGCAAGCGTCTGGCCTATCTGGTGCTGCCCAAGGTCGAAGGTGTGGCCGACGTCGTACGTGCGCTTGAGATCGTCAACCATCACGCCCGCGCGGCCGGACGAACCGAGCTGCCTGTGCACGTGCTGATCGAAACCCATGGCGCACTGGCGGAGGTGCGGTCGATCGCAGCACTTCCGCAAGTCGAATGCCTGTCCTTCGGCATCATGGATTTCGTCTCGGCACACTACGGCGCGATCCCTGGCGCTGCGATGCGTTCGCCGCTGCAGTTCAGCCATCCGCTGGTAGTACGCGCCAAGCTTGAGATCGCCGCAGCCTGTCACGCCTTCGGCAAGGTCCCGTCGCACAACGTGACCACCGAGATCAAGGACGGCACGATCGTCGCCGGCGATGCTTCCCGCGCGTCCTCTGAGTTGGGCTATACGCGTATGTGGAGCATTCACCCCGACCAGATCAGACCGATCCTCAAGGCACTGGCGCCGGGTGACGCCGAGGTCGCGGAAAGCGCGGCCATTCTCGGGGCGGCCCGCGAAGCACAATGGGGACCGATACAACACAACGGCAGGCTGCATGATCGCGCCAGCTATCGCTACTATTGGGCGATACTGCGGCGCGCGCAGGCGGCCGGCATGGCATTACCGGATTCAGCAGGGAGTCTTTTGTAATACAAGCGGGGAAAGACCAATAACAAGCCACGCATCCATCCAAGGAAACACAATGAAGACTCTATCAACGCTCGCATTCCTGCTCGGCGCCCTCGCCGTCAACCCGGCACTGGCCTCGAATCACGGTTCGGATCACCCTGCTTCCAAGCAGGGAAAAGGAAATTCCCAGAAAAGCGCAAGCGATGAGCAGGTCGTAGACATCAGCAACATGCATGCGACGCCATACGACTGCGATTTGGGCGACAAGCTGACTATCTACAAGAACCCGGGCGACGATCAGGAAATCGCGGTGCACTGGCGCAAGCGCACCCACAAAATGACCCGCATGCCCACTTCGACCGGAGCCGAGCGTTATGAGGACAGGCAAAACGGCCTTGTCTGGATCGGCATACCAGCCAAGGGAATGCTGCTGGATTCCAAGAAGGGGCGGCAGCTGGCCAATGAATGCCGCAATGATGTTCAGAAAAGAATGTTCGTACAGAAGTAAACCGACAACCGTTTTATCCCTGCAACCACCCGCTACAACGTTCAGCAAATAAACAAGGAGAGGCTATGTCCCGCAATACCCTGAACACGCTCAAGGAGTTCAATGCATCGAGCTCCAGGAAGGGCAAGTTCTACTCGCTGCCCGCGCTCGGCAAGAAGCTCGGCGTCGACATCTCGCGCCTGCCGGTCTCGATCCGCATCGTGCTGGAATCGGTCCTGCGCAACTGCGACGGCAAGAAAGTGACCGAGGATCACGTCCGTCAGCTGGCGAACTGGAAACCGAACGCGGCCCGCGTCGACGAAATTCCCTTTGTCGTCGCCCGCGTGGTATTGCAGGATTTCACCGGCGTGCCGCTGCTGGCCGACCTGGCTGCCATGCGCAACGTTGCCGACAAGATGGGCAAGAACGCCAAGAAGATCGAGCCGCTGGTTCCGGTCGACCTGGTGGTCGACCACTCTGTGCAGATCGACCACTTCCGCGAAAAGAAGGCGCTGGACCTGAACATGAAGCTGGAATTCCAGCGCAACAACGAGCGCTACCAGTTCATGAAGTGGGGCATGCAGGCCTTCGACACCTTCGGCGTGGTGCCTCCCGGCTTTGGCATCGTTCACCAGGTGAACCTTGAGCACCTCGCTCGCGGCGTGCACAAAAAGGATGGCGTCTACTACCCCGACACCTTGGTCGGCACCGACTCCCACACCACAATGATTAACGGTATCGGCGTGGTTGGCTGGGGCGTGGGCGGCATCGAGGCAGAAGCCGGCATGCTCGGCCAGCCGGTCTACTTCCTGACCCCGGACGTAGTCGGCGTGAACCTGACCGGCGCCCTGCGCGAAGGCGTGACCGCCACCGACCTGGTGCTGACCATCACCGAACTGCTGCGCAAGCACAAGGTGGTCGGCAAGTTCGTCGAGTTCTTCGGCGAAGGTACCGCATCGCTGTCGCTGACCGACCGTGCCACCATCGGCAACATGGCTCCGGAATACGGCGCAACCATGGGCTTCTTCCCGGTCGACGAGGTGACCGTCGACTACTTCAAGGGCACCGGCCGCACCAAGGCCGAGATCGACGCCTTCGAAGCCTACTTCAAGGCCCAGAAGCTGTTCGGCATTCCGAAGAAGGGCGAGATCGACTACTCCACCGTGGTCGAACTCGACCTCGGCACCGTTGCCCCGTCTCTGGCCGGCCCGAAGCGTCCGCAGGACCGCATCGAAATCGGCAACGTGAAGTCGACCTTCACCGACCTGTTCTCGAAGCCGGTTGCGGAAAACGGCTTCAACAAGAAAGCCGAAGATCTGAATGCCGAATACGTCACCTCGGACAACGTGAAGCTGCATAACGGCGACGTGCTGATCGCAGCCATCACCTCCTGCACCAACACCTCCAACCCGAGCGTGCTGCTGGCTGCGGGTCTGCTGGCCAAGAAGGCGGTGGAAGCCGGCCTGAAGGTTGCACCGCACATCAAGACCTCGCTGGCTCCGGGATCGCGCGTGGTGACCAAGTACCTGGAAGCCGCAGGCCTGCTGCCCTACCTCGAGAAGCTGGGCTTCGGCGTAACCGCCTACGGTTGCACCACCTGTATCGGCAACGCCGGTGACCTGACTGCTCCGCTGAACGAAGCGATCGTCAAGAACGATGTCGTGGCCGCCGCAGTGCTGTCTGGCAACCGCAACTTCGAAGCACGTATCCATCCGAACATCCGCGCCAACTTCCTGGCCTCGCCGCCGCTTGTCGTCGCCTACGCGATCGCCGGCAACGTGACGCGCGACCTGATGTCCGAGCCGGTCGGCAAGGGCAAGGGTGGCAAGGATATTTTCCTGGGCGATATCTGGCCGACCTCGGACGAAATCGCCAAGCTGATGAAGTTCGCGATGAACTCCAAGCTGTTCAAGGAGAACTACGCCGAAGTCCAGAGCGCACCCGGCAAGCTGTGGGAGCAGATCAAGGGCGTGGCCAAGGGCGACGTCTACAACTGGCCTAAGTCGACGTACATCGCCGAGCCGCCGTTCTTCCAGGAATTCGGCATGGAGCCCAAGGGCGCGGCTGCACCGATCACTGGCGCGCGCGCACTGGGCGTGTTTGGCGACTCGATCACGACCGACCACATCTCCCCTGCCGGTTCGATCAAGGAAACCAGCCCGGCTGGCAAGTGGCTGCTTGAGAACGGCGTGCTGAAGGCGGATTTCAACTCCTACGGCTCGCGTCGCGGCAACCATGAAGTCATGATGCGCGGCACCTTTGCCAACGTGCGGATCAAGAACCTGATGATTCCGCCGAAGGCCGACGGCTCGCGCGTGGAAGGCGGTCTGACCATCCATCAGCCGAGCGGCGAGCAGATGCCGATTTACGACGCAGCAATGAAGTATGTCGCCGACGGCGTGCCGACCATGGTTTTCGCCGGGGAAGAATATGGCACCGGCTCCTCGCGCGACTGGGCGGCCAAGGGCACTCAGCTGCTGGGCGTCAAGGCAGTCGTGGCCCGCTCCTTCGAGCGCATCCATCGCTCCAACCTGGTCGGCATGGGCGTTCTGCCGCTGCAGTTCCTGGGCGATGACAGCGTGCAGTCGCTGCGCATCACCGGCAATGAAACCTTCGACCTGAAGGGCATCAACGGCGAACTCAAGCCGCAGCAGAAGGTGACGCTGGTGATCAACCGCGCCAACGGCGAGAAGCAGGAAGTCAAGCTGCTGCTGCGTATCGACACTCCGATCGAGGTCGATTACTACAAGCACGGCGGCATCCTGCCCTTCGTGCTGCGCCAGCTGCTGGCAGCGTAAGCCATTCCCGGTCGCACCAGCGACCGGGAATGCGCAACGGCAAAGCCGCATGCCAAAAGCATGCGGCTTTGCCGCTTTTCACGCCCGATTCACGCGAACCGTCAATCGCGCCGAATTGAATCAACTACAATACGTGCTTCGTTTTCCTTGCCGTCGTCATGCGTCGTTTCTCCAAAAGCTCCCCTCGTCGCCTCTCACCCGACACCCAGCGCCTGATCACACTGGCACGCGGCATGGCGCAATCCGCCAGCCGATTGGAAGAACGTCTGTGGGAGAACCAGGTCGACATTCTCTTGCACAAGCTGCTCAAGGGTGCGCACCAGGACGTTATCGACAGCGCGCTGGAACAGACTTTCAATACCGACATCGCAGCCTATGACGCCTTGCTGGAAGCGGTAGAGGCCGGCAGCGAATCGTGCTCCGTGGAGCGCGATGGCCAGCCGTGGCATGCACTGCTGATTGCCATCCCCATTCTGGCCTGGACCCGCTTTTCTATCGCTTCGGGCACGATACCGGACGACATGCGTACCATCCTGTGCGCCCATCTGCACGGTCACCTGCTAGCCGAAGGGACTTGCCTTGCACTGGCTCCGACCCTGTTCTCGATCGATCAACTGCCGCGCACGCATTCCGAGACCTTTGCACTGACCCAGCGCATGGCGCAGGCCGCGGTAAAGGGAGCAGCGATCAAGCCTCTCGCAAATGCCCCCGAAACCGCAGCCTTCCTGGCCGACACGCGCTACCTGCTGGCAACTGTTGCCGCGCCTGCAGGCGCACCGCTGTTCGGATGGCAAGCCACGCATCAGCCGGAAGACCGTGCGACGGCACTCGCACAATGGCGCGCCCAGGCCACCCCGAATATCGCCACCCTGCTGCCCGGGTGCGGCATCGAACTGCTGATGCCGGAAGCCTACTATGTGGCATGCCGCGAAGCCGATCGCCTGATCCGTCCGGCGTCGATCCGTGCCGCCGTGCATTACCTGACGCAAACGCTGAACGTTGATGCTAGCGGCCTGCGTGCCATCATCGGCGGCTTCTCGGAAGAGCCGCTGTCGGGCCGCGTCGATGAATACCGGATCGGCTTCACGCTGCGTCAGACCTCGGAAGTGATCTATGGCGTAGTGTGGCCGCTGTACGGTCAGGAGGACGAGGAAGAAACCGACCTTGCGCCGACCTTCGAAGCGTTGACCACGCCCGAACTGCTCGAGGCCGAACAACGCACGCCACTGGAAGAAATCACGGCACTCCTGCGCGCATGCGGCGTCACACACATCAAGCGTCACGCGGAGCACTTTCCGCTGGAATTCTGCGAAGATTGCGGCACCCCGCTCTACCCCGACCCCGAGGCCGAGCTGGTCCATGCAGAGATGCCGGAAGATGCACCGCCCGGGCCGGGGCATTTCCACTGAACAGATACCGCGCTGACCTGAGGGATGCGGTCGTGCCTTGCCTCAGCGCACGGGCGCGTCCCGAAACCTGACGGCAAATACCGCGCCCTCGCCCGGGTCGGCGTGCCTGCATGGACTCAGACCATCCCAGGCACTACCACTTTCCGTAAGGATTGCGCAGCAGACTGGCGTTGTAGTAGCGCACGTCGTGCGTGACTTCTTCTCCCACCCAGTCCGGCTTCTCGAAAACCTGACTCTCGGAATGCAGTTCGACCTCGGCCACGATCAGACCGGCGTTCTCGCCAAGGAACTCGTCAACTTCCCACACCAGACCATGCCAGGGGATGCGGTAACGCAGCTTCTCGATGATCGGGCGTTCGCACAACTCGTCGAGAAAAGTCTGGGCATCAAAGAGTGGAATCGGATACTCCCATTCGCCGCGCGCCGCACCAACATTGCGTCCCTTGATCGTCAACAGCGCACGCTCGCCTTCAATGCGTACGCGCACCACGCGCTCCGGTGCCGAGGAAAGATAGCCCTGGCGCAACAACACGCCTTGCGCCAGCGCCTTCCAGCGCAGGTCGCGCACCAGAAACTTGCGTTCGATTTCCACTCCCATCTCAGCCTCCCTCCACCGCACGCAACATCGGCTGCAGGATGGACGCTCCCAGGCGCATGCTACGGGCACCATTCCAGCCGGTGGACGGCATGGGCAGGTCCGCGTTGTCCTTGAACGGCATTTCCAGGGTCAATGACACGCAGCCAAAGGTGTGGCCGATATATTTCGATGCCAGTTGCAACATGTCTTCCCGGTACTTGCCAGGCGAGTAACCGTGCCTGGTCTGGAAGTCCGGGCTCGCCTGACAAAAGGACTCGACGAAGTCCCGCTGCGCGGCATGCTGGGCGGGCGTAAAGCCCTCCAGCATTTCGGAGCCCGCCACGAAAACCCATGGCAGGGCCTCATCGCCATGCACGTCCAGGAACAGGCTGCACCCTGTTTCGTGGATCATGTTGCGCACGGCCAGAACCTCCGGGCTGCGCTCCGCGCTCGGCGCCATCCATTCCCGGTTCAGATTGGCGCCGGCAGCGTTGGTCCGTAGGTTGCCCCGCACGCTGCCATCCGGATTCATGTTCGGCACAACGTACAGCTCGGCCTGCCCCAGCAGGCGGCGCGCCAGCGGATTGCAGGCATCCAGCAAGGCATCCAGCATGCCTTCGACAAACCACTCGGCCATCGTCTCCCCCGGATGCTGGCGTGCGATCACCCAGATCTTGCGTTGTGCCTGCGGATTGCCGAGCACGACCACATTCATGTCACGACCTTCCACGGTCGAGCCGATGTCGAGCACGCGCACGCCCTCGGCACCCCCGACCCGGCCGAGCAGCGCGAGATGCCGCTCCCAGGAATACGGCTCGAAGTAGGCGTACCAGACGCTGTCGAACCGAGGCGTGTGTGCAATGGTCAGCACGCCGCCGTCATATTCGGTTGGAACACGAAACCACTCGACGCGATCGTAGCTGGCGCAGGCTTGGTAGTTCTGCCAGCCATCCGGAAAAGTGGCATCGGCGGCGTTCAGGATACGCATCCGACAAGGCGTATCGCGGGCTCCCTGCAAGCGGAAATAAAACCATTGCCGCACGTCGGCGTGCGAATCCGCGCGCAGGCGGAGATCAATGGATTGCGCTTGTTCGGTCCGCACGACTTCGATGGCCGCGCTGTCGAACTGGTGACTGATCTTGATGGGCATGAAACGAAGCGGTATAGCCGCGCACAATGGCGTATACGGAAGGCTCATTATGCGCCGGATCGCCCCCTGATATGCGATATCAAAAGTGGCATGGCGCAATATCCACGCTCTGCTATAATTGCGCACTTCGTCGGGGCGTAGCGCAGCCTGGTAGCGCACTTGCATGGGGTGCAAGGGGTCGCGAGTTCGAATCCCGCCGCCCCGACCATTTGGATACAAAGCGGATTGGCCAGTCTTCGGACTGGCTTTTTTGCTTTTTCAAGCCAGCGATGCAGGCCGTGATCAGAACGAATCCGTGGTGCTGAAGAAGTCACCGCCGCCAAAGCTGTCCGAGGTATTGAATCCGCCGCCTCCGAATCCGTGGTCCCTCGGAAAGTGGTTGTACGGGAAATCGTCCGGGATGATTTCGCGGAACTGGTCGATCTGCTGCGCGGCCTGATCGATTGTCATCCGGCCTGCCATGTAGCCGACCAGCAGGCCCGCCAGGTTCAATCCACTGCCATACCGCACGCGGTGCCGACCGTAGCCGCGATGGCGCAGCGTGCGTTCCAGTTCCTTTGCGCGCTGAAATTTCGCCTCCGCATTTGCGCGCTGCTGTTCCAGTTCTGTGATGCGCTTGCGTTGCGTATGCAAGGCACTGCGCAGGCTCACCACCTCGCGTGCGAGCTTGTCGTCAACGAGGCTGGGAGTCTGGAGCACCCGCGCCATCAACTCCTCCTCGGACTGCGACTTGAGCTCGACGGCTACCAGCGATCGTGCCTGCACGTAGCGCGCGTCGGCCTTTCTGGCAAACGGAGTCAGCTGCGCCTGAATGTCGTTGGCGCGCTTTTTCTCGGCCTTAACGACACTGTTCAGTCGTTCGAGCTCTTCCTTCAAGGGGAGCATGCCCGCCGACGCCTCGGCATCAGCGGTCGTCGCGGCGACTTCGCGGCCCAGCATGTCGAGTTCCTGACGGTCCTTCTCATCCATATGCACGAGCGCATCCTGCATGGCCAGCAAGGTCAGTTCGTTGCGTCGGTTCTCGTGGAAGTTGCACTGTCTTGCAATCCGGCCATCGAAAAAGCGCCGCAGAGCGTTCGCGCGGTAGCCGTCAGTGCCATAGCCTGCCTCGACGAGGTAGCGATAGCGCGCATCCTGCCGATACTGCGGCAGCTTGCGCGCGCACTCTTCCTGCAGCTCCTGCCGTCCGGCGTGGGCCGCCTGCTGGCGTGCGCGTGCCTCATCGAAGCGCGCCAGCATCTGCCTGAAATCCTCTCGCCCGGAAAGCGAGTCCGCCACCTGCTTCCTGACGCGGCGCAGATCGGCCTGGCGCGCATCGACTTTTTCCACCAGCTCCGAAATGGTCCTCTCCACCTGCTCCAGCTGCTTGCGCAGCGCCTGTTCTTCGGCATCACGTCGCGCCAGCACTTCACGCGCCTCGCGCTCCAGTTCCGGACGGCGTTCCAGGTGCAACTCCGCGATCTCTCCGAGCCGTGCGGCGATCTGCTGCTCAAGCCTCAGCTCCTGACTTGCAGCCTCGGAGAGCTGCTGTTCGATGGAACGCAGTTTCCACTCATGGTCGAGTGAGTTCCTGTGGATGGAGCCGGACATCGTGGACGCGAACATCATTTACCACTCCAGGATCAGGTCGGGCAGTTCGGAATAGGCGCGGGTGTAGCGCACGCTCAGTGCGTTGGCGGGCTTCGTTCCGAGCGTCTTTTCGTTGACGACGCCGTCCTCCGCCTTGTCGGCGCGGGTGCGCTCGAAAACATCCTGGCTTACCCGCACGCCGAACTGGCTGACCAACTGCTTCTCGCCCGACTCGGCACTGGTGACGGCGACCGGCACCACGCGCCCGGTGGGATCGACCGCTTCGGCGATGAGGTACCAGGCGGTGCCGCCGCCTGCGCCATAGCGGCGCGCCACGCCAGTTTGCGCACCGGGGCGGTCCACCACGTTGATCGACAGCGGCGTCTTCGCGAACTCAAGCGTCGCTTCGAGCTGTTCAAGCGCACTGCGTGCCGCAGCGGCATCGCCGCCAGTCACCGCATTGTCGGCCGCAGCAACCAGCGCCTGCACCTGCTGCGTGTCGGCCGGAGGCAGCTGCATTGCCTGAAAACCCTGCTCGGCCTGTCGGATGCGCGCGCCGATCTGTTCGAGCTCGCTGGCCTGTGCCGCCAGCCGCGCCTGCACTTGTCGCTCCTGTGCCTGCTGCACCGCGTATCCGCCGCCCGCCAGCAGCGCAAGTGCGGCGATCCCGGTCAACACAGGTTTCAGCCAGGATGCGCGCGAGATATAAGTGCGGACGAACAGGTCGGACAACTTCCCTGCCGGCGGAGCCTCGTAGCTCAGGCGCTTGTCGAAATAGGCCCGAACGCCCTGCTCCACCATCGCATCGTCGACCGCGATGTTGCGGCTGCGGTAGTACTCGAGAATGCGGCGCGCGACCTCCTCCCGACGGCGCGGCAGATCGAGATGATCCTGCACGACCATCTGCCGATGGCGCATCTCGTCGATGAGAGCCATGGCCCCCATCTGCTCCTGCAAACCCGCCGTGGCCATGGCATTCAGGCTCCCCTGGCAACCAGCTCGACGAAGCGTCGCTTGCCATCCTCGGCAGCAGCCTCGATCTCCCTTGCGGTCTGCGTCGATTCCTTGCGCAGTTCGTCTACCAGCTTGATGGTGCTCGCCTGGAATTCGACAACCGCGTCGGCCAGCGCCTTGACTGAACTGGTCTGCAGGGTCGAGCCGTAGCCGGCACGCAGCCCCGCCTCGAGTTGGGCGCCGCCGGTTCTGGCCAGGTCTTCCAGGCCCTTGTTCATGCCGGTCTTCATCGCCTCCATGGTATTGGTCGCTTCCGACAGACCGGCCATCGAAGTGAAGGAGGCGGACAGGCCGGTAAACACCACTTCGTTGGTCGAGAAGAATGTCACCGCACGCTGGTACAGGCGCTCCTTCACGCTGTGGGTCTGCTGCAGGCGGGCAAATACCAGCTCGGCGGTGTTGTAGGCGGTCTTGAGGTCGTCAGCCACATCCTTCACGACCTGGTAGGCATGATCTTCGTTCTGGACCGTGCGCAAGGCTTCGTCGCGCACCAGCTCCAGCCGCGCGCGTTCGGCAGCATCGGGTCCGCCATAGGACGCAACTGCGGAACTCGCCTCCTGCAGGGCGTACTTTTTTTGGTCCAGTGCAGCGCTTGCGATATTGAGCAGCTCCTGCGCCTGCACCTCGGCCTCCTTGAGCGCCATGCGGAAATCGCGGTAAGCCTCAAGGATCGCGTTCTCGCGTTGGATCTGGTCGTTTGCCGATTCGGCTACTTGGTGATATTCGCGTCGAATGTCATTGAACCGGTCCGGGATGGACCCGCGCCGCATCGTCATCCAGTTCATGCGCATGCGTTCACCGAAGTCCAGCTTGCCGTCGGCCGTCCATTCCACCATTTGCCGAGTATCGTCGCGTATCGAATTGAAGCGCTCCGCAATGTCGGCATAACGCGTCGAAATGTCCATGCCGGCAATCTGCTCGCGCACGGCAGCGTTGAACGACGAGGACTGCTGCAAGGTGGCGGCGATCGATATCACCTTGACATTGTCGTAATGCGCAATCTTGTCAAGGATCGCCACCACCGGAGCGCCGTTCTCCGGCTGAACTTCGATGCCAAGCTTGCGCAGCGTGGATACCGCGCGATCGAGATAGTTTGCGGGCAGCATCGCAGCTCCTTCCATTCGGGTTGTCCTGACCTCGCCTGCAATGACAGGGAGAGATAGTTGCATGGACAGGAAATGTGGCAAATCGCTCCATGGCTTGCGCTGCAGCCCAGGCACACGTGAACTGCTTCTTGCGGTGCCCTGCAGCGCGCGGAAAAGGCAGATCGATGCGGTGTGGAAAAACCTCAAACAGGATCTGCCCGGCTTGCCTGGCGATTCAGTGCGCATCCGGCCACATCGCACCGCACGAACCGCCTTGCGTGCGCTTTCATCCAATTTTTGGCCGTTTTCGCCGGCCTTTTCACCTGTTATTGCCCGGTTCCGTCTCCCATCGGCATTCGCCTGACGTGAGCCGCACCGCCTTGAACGGAATCGGGCCACGTTATAATTGCAGGTTTCATCGGAATCCCCCCCACATCATGGAAGCTGAACGCCTCAACGCCCTTTCCGCCCAGCTGGAAGACCTTTCCGGTCGGGCAACTGAACTTCGGAGGTATCTTTGACTTCGACGTGAAGTCAGAGAAACTCGAACAAGTCAACGGCGAACTGGAAGACCCGAACGTCTGGAACGATCCGAAACGTGCCCAGGATCTGGGCCGCGAGAAGAAGTCGCTGGAAAACATCGTCCTGACGCTCACCGGGATCGACGCCGGTCTCAGGGACGCATCCGAGCTGTTCGAGATGGCGCGCGAGGAAGGCGACGACGCCACGCTCCAAGCCATCGAAGCCGATGCGGCAAGCCTGCAGCAGCAGGTTGAGGAAATGGAATTTCGCCGGATGTTTTCCAATCCGCTGGACGCCAATAACTGCTTCATCGACATCCAGGCCGGCGCCGGCGGCACCGAAGCTCAGGACTGGGCCTCGATGCTGCTGCGCCAATACCTTCGCTACTGCGAACGCAAGGGTTTCAAGACCGAAATTCTGGAAATTTCCGAAGGCGAAGTCGCCGGCATCAAGACGGCCTCGGTCAAGGTCGAGGGCGAATACGCGTACGGCTTCCTGCGCACCGAATCCGGCGTACACCGCCTGGTGCGCAAGTCGCCATTCGATTCCGCTAATGGCCGTCATACATCGTTCTCCAGCGTGTTCGTCTATCCGGAAGTCGATGAGTCGATCGATATCGAAATCAATCCGGCCGACGTGCGTACCGACACGTACCGCGCATCCGGCGCTGGCGGACAGCACATCAACAAGACCGATTCGGCGGTGCGCCTGACGCACGAACCGACCGGCATCGTCGTGCAGTGCCAGAACGACCGCTCGCAGCACCGCAACCGCGCCGAAGCATGGGCAATGCTGAAGTCGCGTCTGTACGAACTCGAGTTGCGCAAGCGCATGGCCGAGCAGCAAAAGATGGAAGATGCCAAGACCGACATCGGCTGGGGCCATCAGATCCGCTCCTATGTGCTCGATCAGTCGCGCATCAAGGATCTGCGCACCAACTACGAAGTCGGCAACACCAAGGCCGTGCTCGATGGCGACCTCGACGACTTCATCGCCGCGTCGCTGAAGCAGGGCGTGTAAGCGCCCTTCCCCAATTCGGAATACTCATGAGCAACCAGAACGATAGCGCCGCACCGGCCCAGGACGAAAACGCGATCATCGCCGAGCGCCGTGCCAAGTTGACCTCCCTGCGCGAGCAGGGCGTGGCCTTCCCCAACGATTTCCGCCCGACGCACAAGGCATCCGAACTGCACGAGCAGTACGACGCCCTGACCAACGAGGAACTGGAAGAGAAGCAGATCCAGGTTGCCGTAGGCGGTCGCATGATGCTCAAGCGCGTGATGGGCAAGGCTTCGTTCGCCACGCTGCAAGACGCCTCCGGCAGAAACGCCGACGGCCGGATCCAGCTCTTCATCTCCACCGACAATGTCGGCGCGGACACGCATGCCCGCTTCAAGCACTTCGACCTCGGCGACATCCTCGGCGCGCAGGGCACGCTGTTCAAGACCCGCACCGGTGAACTGTCGATCAAGGTCACCACGCTGCGCATGCTGACCAAGTCGCTGCGCCCGCTGCCGGACAAGTTCCACGGCCTCGCCGATCAGGAAATGAAGTACCGGCAGCGCTACGTGGACCTGATCATGAGTGAGGAAACGCGCCGCGTGTTCCGCCAGCGCACCGCTGCCATGAGCTCGATGCGCCGCTTCATGGCCGAGCACGGCTTCATGGAAGTCGAGACGCCGATGCTCCATCCGATTCCCGGCGGCGCCGCAGCCAAGCCTTTCATCACCCACCACAATGCGCTCGACATGGAAATGTATCTGCGCATTGCACCCGAGCTGTACCTGAAGCGCCTGGTGGTGGGCGGTTTCGAGCGCGTATTCGAAGTCAATCGCAACTTCCGGAACGAAGGCGTTTCCCCGCGCCACAATCCGGAGTTCACGATGATGGAGTTCTACGCCGCCTACGTGGACTACAAGTGGCTGATGGATTTCACCGAACAAGTGATCCGCCAGGCCGCCATCGATGCCCATGGCACGGCGCAGCTGACCTACCAGGGCCGGGACCTGGATCTCTCCAAGCCATTCGAGCGCCTGACCATCGTCGGCGCCATCAACAAGTACGCGCCGCAGTACACGAACGAGCAACTGCAGGATGCCAACTTCCTGCGCGCAGAGCTGAAGAAGTTCGGCGTCGAGCCGCTGGCCAGTGCTGGCCTCGGCGCGCTGCAGCTGTCGCTGTTCGAGGAAACCGCCGAGTCGCAGCTGTGGAACCCGACCTACATCATCGACTATCCGGTCGAAGTCTCGCCGTTGGCGCGCGCTTCCGACACGGTGCCCGGCATCACCGAACGCTTCGAGCTCTTCATCACCGGCCGAGAGATCGCCAACGGCTTCTCGGAACTGAACGATCCCGAAGACCAGGCCGCGCGTTTCCTGGCTCAGGTGGAAGCGAAGAACGCCGGCGACGAGGAAGCAATGTATTTCGACGCCGACTACATACGCGCCCTCGAATACGGCTTGCCTCCGACCGGCGGCTGCGGTATCGGCATCGATCGCCTGATGATGCTGATCACCGACTCGCCCAACATCCGCGACGTGATCCTGTTCCCGCATCTGCGGCGGGAAGACTGAGTACCGACTGGCCGTACTGCGTCATTGCAGTACGGCCCCTCCTCCGTTGTGCAAAAAGGGGCGCGTAACACGCCCTTACACCTGACACAGAAAGCGCCTTTTTCCGTACGAGACGCACTCCGATAATTCATTCCGGAAAATTCATTCACCCGGATATCGGAGTTCAACATGGAAGGCAGCACCTCCAAACGCATCCACCCTCTCGTCGCCGGCGCCGCCATCGCCGTCATGCTTGCCAGCCTGACCGGCGTGGCCGCAATGACGGGCATCCTTCCGACTTCACATGGCAGCGCCGCAGACAACGCCCCCGTTCCCGCCGTCGCGGCCATCGATCCCGCCACCGTTGCACCGGTTACTGCGCCGGCAGCTGCGGCACCGGCAGCAGCAAATCCGGCACCGCAGGCTGCCGCAAAGCAAGCGGAAACTGCACGTGCATCTCGCCCTGCCCCGGCGGCCAAGGCGCCGGCGGCCTGCTACACCTGCGGACGGGTCGAATCGGTACAGGTCATCCAGCAGGAAGCCCCGGCCAGCGGCGTAGGCATGGTCGCCGGCGCGCTCATCGGCGGCGCCCTCGGCAACCAGGTCGGTGGCGGAAACGGCCGCAAGCTGGCGACGGTCGCCGGCGCAGTCGGTGGCGGTTACGCGGGCAACCGGATCGAGAAATCCACGCGCAGCTCGACAAGCTATCAGGTTCATGTGCGCATGGAAGGTGGCGAGT